>JADQBM010000021.1 GCA_016278615.1 Clostridia bacterium
TCAAAAAAAATATAAAACCCGATGATTTAACACCTCATAGTCCAAAACTAACATTTAATGAAAAATTTGAACTTGAGCAGCTTCCCTCGCAAATTGAAACTCTTGAAAAGAAACTATCAGACATTGAAACAGAAATCAAAGAACACGTAACTGATTTCACCAAGCTTCAAACCCTTTTGGAACAAAAAAATAATGTAGAAGAAGCACTTCTTTTAAAAATGGAGCGCCAAGAACATCTAATAAACCTTAACTAGTACAGCGTTCTCTAAATAACTGGGTACTACTATGAGGTTGTTTTTTGATTAGGCAAGAAAAAGAAATGCAGGCGTAGTAGGCTCTACGTCAAGTTTCTTTGACACAGTATAATCGGAAAACAGACCATAGGAATGCGTAGGTATTTAGAGAACGCTGTACTATATAAGCCTTATTTTCTCATCTTACCCCTTGCCATTGAAAAGAAGACCCCAAAGCCGCATAGTACAGAGAGTATAAAGAAAATTGCCCGTGAACTCATTAAAAACTGCGGATAATACTCTGAAGTTATTTGTACATTTCCAATTACAAGTGCAAAGACAACCATGGTGATTCCAAGGCTCATATTTTGTCCCATAACACGCATCGTAGCAAGCATCCCTGAAGCAATGCCATAATACTTCTTATCTACAGAACTCATAATGGCATTGGTATTGGGTGATGAAAACAATGCAAGCCCTACGCCCAAAATCATTAAGGTGCCTATTATGTACAGCAAGCTAGTAGCCTCTCCTAAGAAAATAAAAAAGACCAGTGCAACAGCTGTCACGACCATTCCTAAAGACGAGAGCTTCAATGGTTCTATTCTATCCGATAACTTCCCAGCAAAAGGAGAGAGTAAAGCCTGAACTGCTGGTTGAGCGATCAAAATAGCGCCTGCCATTTGAGGTGTAAATCCTTTGATATACTGAAGATATAATCCCAATAAAAAACTCACTGAAAATGTGGCACTATAATTAATCAATGCTGCTAAGGATGAAAAAATAAACACTCTGTTATTCTTGAAGAGGTCCATTTGCAGTATGGGGCTTGGGCTGCGGGATTCAAATAATCCAAAGGCAATCAGACCTACTGCACCCACACTTACGAAGAGAATTCCAAGAGGTTCTGGAAGCCGTGACAGGCCATAAATGAGCAAAAATAAAGACACGCCATAGATGACTGAGCCAACAAAATCAAACTTCTCTCCCTTTGCTTCAACCCATTCCTCTTTCACTTTCCAAATTATCAAAGTAGCAATTATAATTCCAACTGGCACATTCAAATAGAAGACACTTCTCCATCCTAAATATTGAGTAAATACACCCCCTAAAAAAGGACCCATAGACAATCCTATATAAACAGCTGCTACATAAATCCCCATGATTTTACCTCTCTCTTCTTTAGGGAAAAGAGACGTCAATATTGCCACAGCCGTACTATAAATCATTGCACTTCCAATCCCCTGTAAAACTCGAAAGATAATAAGCTGCACGGAGGAAAAGGAAAATGCACAAAAAAGCGAGGCCATGGTATACAAAATAATGCCGTACAAAAATATCTTTTTTCTTCCTAACATATCTGAAAGTCGACCAAGGGGCAAAAGAACAATAACAGTTGAAAGCAAATATGAGGTTGCCACCCAACTCAAGGCAACTGCACTCATATTCAACTCTTCACCAATAGTAGGAAGTGCTATGTTCATAGACGAGCCCATATATGGCATTAAAAAAGATGCAGCAATTGTAACAAATAGTACAATATTTTTGTTATTCTTCATGAGATTCTCCTCCCTTGTTTCAACGAACTCTATGGTTATGCTTCTACTCCTATTATAATGCTTTGTGATATCAAAACCATACCATGAGATTAAATAAACGTCCATATTATGATGGAAATTGCTCTAACTTTTGTTGTGATTGTGAATTTGCAGAAAAAAATAGCCCGAGGTTTCATTCTCGGGCTAAGTTAGGATGGATTCCATTCCCCATCTACATATTTCTAATTTTTATGTAAATTAAATTAATGCATTATTTGTTGACTTTTTCCTTTTCCTTTTCTTCAATCTTGCTTTCTATTTCTCTTGCTTCTTCAAAAAGATCCTTCAATTTTTCTTCGTCTAAGCCTTCTTCTTTCATCATTTCATAGGTCAAATCGCCCATTTCTTGTAGCTTAGCCTTTTTCTTTTGTCTCAAAGAAGTAATCTCCGCCTGTAACTTTCCGGTTTCTACTAAAGCTGCTGATTTCTCACCTGCAACACTCATGCCTTTTTTACTTTGTCAAAAACATTTCCCATTTTATTATCCTCCTTTTTTTCACAGCCCTATGACTGTTTATCTGAGGTCGATCCATAGATGCACTAAACTAAGAATATCATATCTCTTTATAAATATGTTGTATTACTGTTCGTTATGTTAAATCTTTTACCAAAAACCAAATGACGCGTTCCACGCGCGCCACGGGGACTATGAGCTTTTGTGATAAAACTTTTTTAGACTACTCTCTTTAACAAGAGTTTTAACTGCATGTTTAACCGTACTTATATAATGCTAAAAATATTGAATCCTATGAGTATAATGTACCTTGATCAATTATTAATAAAGCAACTGTTAGTGGAAGATTAAACCTTTTTTTGCCTGCTCCACCAGGATTTATATACAGTACTTTATCTTTAATGACTGTCGTGTATATGTGAGAGTGTCCACTAATAATAATATCAAACCCTTCTACTGCAGGGTCAAAGGGTATTTCCTTCAAATCATGCAACACATAGATATTCAAATTTTCGATTTTTATAGCTCTTGAAACTGGAAATTTTTCAGCCCATTCTTTTTTATCAATATTACCTCTTATAGCCAAAACAGGTGCAATAGAGGTCAATGCATCAATTACTTGTATATTTCCAATATCACCAGCATGAATAATCATTTCACATCCTTCAAAAATTCTATTAACTTTGTTTGAAAGTGTTCCATGTGTATCCGATATAATTCCAATAATTGATGACACAATATCATCCTCCTGTGCGATTACCTCCATGACAAGTGGCTTTTCCCCTTGGCTTTTGCAAACGAAACGTCGCGGCTTACTTACTTTTTGAAGTTGTAAGACCCAAAACACTTCCTGCTAATCCTAAAGCAAAACTTAAAGAAACAATAAGTAGTGTCAAATTAAGATTGAGAGACCCCCTTAACGGTAATGGTATAAAAGGAAAGGGTCCATTTAATTGGAAGTAAATATGCTCCAATACAAATGTTACCAGAACCGAAGCCAAAATGCCCCCACCTATGGTCAGAAGCAGTCCTTCTAAAAGAAATGGAACTGCAATAAAAAGTTCAGGTGCTCCTAGTAATCTCAGCGTATTGATTTGATCCCTGTTATTATACACTCCCATTCTAATAATATGAGATACTATGACCAATGTACAAATGCCAACTGCCACAACCACCAAAAATCCCAAAGTCATCATTAATCGAGCAATGTTATCAATGCGGTCTAAGATTTCGCGATTATCTCTAACATGGTCAATAAAATCTATAGACTGCAATCCATGTAAAATAGCATCCATTTCCTCTAGGTTAATGCCTACCTCAATAAAGGGGCTGAATGGATTCTCGTCGAAAAATTCCAAAACACGGGCATCTTCTCCTAAAATTCCAACCATTCTTGTGTAGGCTTCGTCTTTATTGACTACTCGTGTCTCTTGGACACCTTTTACTAGCCTTATCTCCTCTACGATCCCTGAAACATCTGAATCCCCAATGCCTTCGTCATAATAAACACTGACCTCTGCTTCACCTTGAATGGCGGCTACTACATGATTACTCATCCACCAACCAGAAATAATCATTGCGAAAATAAAAAATATAAGCCCTGTGCTGATGAGAGAAAAAAAATTAGATATCCAATTTAACCGGATGAGGGTCATTGCTTCTTTGAAAAAGTATCTCATATTGTTAATAAGTTGTCTCATTCTGCTTCTACCAGCCTTTCCAAATACAATTGACCTTTATCCATCCTAATGAATTTGCAATTTTCTTCATTCCCAATCAAATGTGTGGCATGAGTGGTAATGATTACAGTTGTATCTTTGTCTCTGAAACTGGTGAGAAGGTTCAATATATTTAAAGCATTGTCTTTATCCAAGTTACCTGTAGGTTCATCTGCAAGTATTAAGGTAGGCTTTCGTGCAACAGCCCTTGCAATAGCCGCTCGTTGTCTTTCTCCCCAGGACAAATTTTCTACCAAAGAGAACATTTTAGGTTCTAATCCTACTTTCATCAGCGCTTCCCTAGCATTCTTCTTCATTTGAGTCGATGAAAATCCTAAAAATCGCATTCCCAACATAACATTTTCCATAACCGTTCTTCCATTTATCAACTTGAATTCTTGAAAGATTGGCCCCATCTGCTGTCTAAGGTGTCTTATGTTAGCACTTTCACTTTCATTCATATGTTTTCCAATGACCATCAAAGAACCCATACTTGGATACTCCATCCCCATAAATAATTTTAATAAGCTGGTTTTCCCTGAACCGCTGGGGCCTGTAATATAAATGACTTCCCCTGGAGGAATTACCAGGTTAATATTTTTCAAAGCCATAGTACCATTAGTATACTTTAAGTAGACATCTTTTGCTAAAATCATCCTTCAAAACCTCCTTGGGACCCAACTAAAACAGACCCATACTTATTTTTAATTCTAAGTAACCTTCTTTAATTTCTATAGAACGAAGTTTATTGCTACCAATGATCTTTTTTAAATTCCAAACCATGCCTTCTTCCTGAAACAATTCGTTTATAATTTTCTTGTCTAATGGGACCTCATTGAAAATGCCTTCTTCAACTTCAAATTTTATCCTATAGTCATCTAAAAGAAGAAATTTTCCCGAAACAACAAAATTCTTTTCTGGAATCTCAATTTCAACCTTTTCTGTGTGAAAACTAAAGAGCATCTTTGTTATATTGGTATGCTGCGCTATGAAATGATTAAATGATTTTTCATTAATAGATCCGGTCATCCCCAGTAGAGAAAAACTTATCTCCAGTGCATCTGAAGGCAAGTTCCCTTCTTCAACGATTTGTGATATTTCTTCTGTCACACTTGTGAAAAGAGGCTTTAGCTCATCCCAGCTCTTTTGAAGCTCAGACAAGTATTCTTCATAGTAACTTCTTTCTTCGTTTAGAGACACCAAGAACCTTTCTTTTTCATCTCTAAATTGTTTTTTGCTGTTAATGGATTCTTTTAAGTTGCTTTTTTTCTCTTCCATCTGTATAAGCTTTTCTGATACATCATTTTTTTGAGCATATAGCATTTCTTTACTTATCTGCAAGGTGTCTAAAAGAGCTTTCGTATTACGAGAGAAATCTCTTAAAATATTTATTCTCCCCAGCATTTCTGAAAGGTTTTCTGAATCCAATACTATCTCAAGGAAAGATCCTGGTCCTTTTTTTTGATAGTTTCTGAGTACTTGCTTTAATAGATCCTTTTTCTCTTTATAAATGATTTCTTCCTCATAAATATCACCTTCTATTTTTTTTATCTCATTCTCTATATTTGTGATATCTCGATTAATCTCTTCTTCCATTCTTTCCAACTCTTCAATTTCTTTTGTCATAGTGAAAAGATTTACAAGGATTTCTTTCTCCTCTTCAGATATTCCTACAAGTTTAGCCTGAACTTGTGAATAGGAGTTCTCTTGCACCGCATAAATATCGAAGGGAAATGCGAAAATTAAAATAAACAAAAGCATGGTAATAAACAGCGTCTTTTTTGTTGTAAGCATAAGTAGTCCTCACCCACTTTAATGGTTCAAATCTAAGTATTTATTCAAACATTTTGTATATTATTTTATCATACCTAATAGATTAAATCTCATGTCTTAGGATAAATATTTTTGTACTGGGTTGTAACAATAATATTTTTTAGAATTTATGAGATTACATTAAAGTGTGTTAATTTTTATCTTTTTGGAAATAATGTAATTAAACGACGATACTATATTTTATATGAACAAGGAGGATTTCTAATGAAAATAAAAATCATATTATTTGTGCTGATTCTATTAATGACATGTATTCCAGGGTGTGCTCCAGAACCCACTGTGCCCGATACATCTCCAGATGAGACAACCCCTCCGGAAGCAACGCCAGATGTGGTTGCAACAGCGTCTATAGTAGATAATGAAGCAGACTTTGAAAAGGCCATTGGAACCAGTGGCACATGGATTGCGTGCTTACTAAACGATTTGACTTTTGAGAAAGATATTGCTCTTGAAGGAGAATACACAAACGGTAAAAAAGATGATGAAGGACAAGATATTATTCAAAGAAAAATAGCCTTATATACCCAAGATGAAGATCGTAATGTGACCAACCGATTCACTCTCACCGCACCAAAGTTGACCATTAGCAGTCCAAATGCTCGAATTCAAAGTGGTACTTTTAAAGGCGATCTTTATGTTACGGTACCTGACTTCCAATTAGTGGACACAACCGTTGACGGCAATGTATACTTTACCACGGAAGAAGCTCAATCAACTTTTACAATGGATGCAACAAGTCAAATAACCGGAACTCAAGAATTGCAAGAGTAAACAAAAGCACTAGACTATCAGCATTTAGAATCGGTTAGTCATTGATTAACCGATTTCACCTTTGCCAGGAAATCTCCATAATTTGAAAAATAGCCACTTTTATAGTACAATTCTAATTGGATAATACATGCAAAATAAAGGAGGTTCATTTTATGCCAGACTTTGGAAATGCATTCTCAGGACTCGCTAAAGATCGAAAGCTTACAGATGCAGAACTCATCCGATCCATTCGATTTATGATAGCTGCAGAATATGAAGCCATTCAAATCTATATGCAATTAGCGGAATCTACAGACAACCCCTTAGCCATTGGTGTTTTAAAAGATATTGCTGATGAAGAAAAGGTTCATGCCGGAGAGTTTCTTCGCTTATTAAAAGAATTGGATCCAGATGAAGAGAAGTTTTATGCAGAGGGCGCAGAAGAAGTAGAAGAAGAAATTGAAGAACTGAAAAAGAAATAAACAGCACAATTAAACAAAACACCCTCCAAATGGACGGGTGTTTTGTTTAATCTATTTCTTTATTTCATCAATCTACACATATCATTTGCAAATTGAACAGGATCTTCTACAGGAAGCCCTTCGATTAATAAGGCTTGATTATATAGAAGGTTTGTAAACATTCTTACCTTTTCTTTATCTTCAGCAAAAGCCTTGTTAATGGCACCAAACATTTCATGGTTGGTGTTGATTTCTAAGATTTTATCTGCCTTTACATTTTGATTATCTGGCATCATATTCAGGACTTTTTCCATTTCAATGGAAAGCTCACCTTCACTGGTAAGGCAGACGGGGTGACTCTTTAACCGTTTTGAAGCTTTGACCTCTTTGATTTTTCCATCTAATATTTCCTTCATAAAATCAAACAGTTCTTTATTCTCTTCTGTCTTGTCGTCACTTTCCTTATCATTAGCTTCAGGCTCTAAATTACCAGAAACGGATTTGAATTCTTTTTCTTGATATTGCATCAATACCTTAATGGCAAACTCATCCACTTCATCCGTGAAGTATAATATCTCATAGCCTTTATCTGCAACCATCTCTGTTTGAGGTAGCTTTTCAATTCTTTCAATACTCTCTCCAGATGCATAGTAGATATATTTTTGTTCCTCTTTCATTCGTGAAACATAGGATTCAAGGCTTACAAGTTTTTTCTCAGCAGAAGAATAGAACATAAGCAAATCCTGAAGCACTTCTTTATTGGCACCCCAATTTGAATAAACACCAAACTTAAGCTGTTTTCCAAAATTCTTATAGAACTCTTCATATTTCTCAGGATCGTTCTTTAACATTAGAAGAAGTTCACTCTTTACTTTGTCCTTAACTTTTTTTGCAATGAATTTAAGTTGTCGGTCATGTTGCAAAAGCTCTCTTGAAATATTAAGAGAGAAATCAGGAGAATCTACAAGACCTTGTACAAAGCTAAAATAATCTGGTAGCAAGTCGCTACATTTTTTCATAATCATAACGCCATTTGAGTAAAGCTCTAAACCTTTTTCAAACTCTTTTGTGTAAAAATCGTATGGTGCTTTGGCGGGAATATACAAAATCATATTATAACTCGTAATCCCATCTGCACTTGTATGTATGGCCTTAAGAGGCTTCTCATAACCGAAATGCTTATCCAAATAAAAAGCATCATAGTCTTCAGGTTTTAATTCATTTTTATTCTTTCTCCAGATGGGCACCATGCTATTGAGTACTTCATCCTCATAATAATCTTCATACTCATCTTCCGTGCCTTCTTTTAATCTGCTTTTTTTAAGAAGCATCTTAATTGGATATTTGATGAAATCTGAGTATTTTTTAACCAAAGATTTCAGTTGATATTCTTCTAAAAATTCATCATATTTATCATCTTCAGTGTTTTCTTTGATTTTCAATATGATTTCGGTGCCTTCTGCTTCTTTTTCACAGGGCTCAATGGTATATCCATCTGATCCTTTGGATTTCCATTTGTATGCCTGATCGCTTCCAAAGGCTTTACTGATAACCGTAACCATGTCAGAAACCATAAAAGCTGAATAAAAGCCTACTCCAAATTGACCAATAATATCCACGCCTTCTTTTGCCTCATTTTCATTTCTAAATTCTAAAGAACCACTTTTTGCAATGGTGCCAATATTATTTTCCAGTTCTTCTTTTGTCATACCGATGCCCCTATCGGTGATGGTGAGGGTTCTGTTTTCTTTATCAGCCTCTATGCGAATAAAAAAATCATCTTTATTAAATTCAATATTCTCATTCACTAGCGATTGATAATAACTCTTATCAATTGCATCGCTGGCATTTGAGATAAGTTCTCTTAAAAAGATTTCTTTGTGGGTGTAGATTGAATTAATCATTAAATCAAGCAATCTTTTGGATTCAGCTTTAAATTGTTTTTTTGCCATCCTAATCATCTCCTTATCTTACAGTTTATTTTTTGAATTATCTATTAAATATATAGGGATATTTCCCTTTCCTATATACAGTTAGCACTCTCTGTTGTCGAGTGCTAACTTAATTGTATAGCAAGTAATTTTTGTTTGTCAATATTTTTTTTATTTATCTTTGCTGATATACCCTTTCCAGCTTTTTAAAATCGGGGCGTCCTACTGTTTCCATTAAATAAGCAGAGACTTCAGCGCCTTCTTTTCTTTTTCGATTTAAAACTCTAATGATGTCTTCTATCCTTAGTATACCCATCCCATGGCCATAATAAAGGCCGTTGTTTAAGTCAATGACATTTTCTCCCTGCCAATGAGGTGTTAAAGGATCTACATCAGGATTTTTAATATACCTGCGGTCTCCTGGTAAATACTCTTTGGGCTTTATCATATATCCCACTTCTTGAATCAGCCTATCTAAATAATGCCAATTCATTAAATGAATTTTAGGAAACAGCTCATTAAAATATCTTTCTGGAAAGATATTGAGCAAGGCTTTGTAGTAAACAATGATCATGGCTGTGGCACATTCCGTTCCATATTGATATCCATTCACAAAAATATCATTAATTGCTGCACTGGCTTTTACACCCTCTTTTATAATAAACCCACCTTCATCCGTACGGTTCCAATACGCTTCATTACACCTTGATTTACGAAAAACCTCAAATGCCATTCCGCTTCTACTTAGTTGATAAGATGCCTGAATAATTTCTTTTCTAAGCCTGAGTTCAAATTTCAGTTGATTCCTTGAATCAATTACGTATTGCTCTCTACTTGTATTCATTTTATTAATGATATCCCGTTCAATACTTCTTTCAGGATACTCTTTAATTATTTCTGAATAAATTGGCTTATTGGAGATTAAAATCATCGTGTCATCCCCCCTAAACCTTTTTTGGCACTCTCTATTTGTTTATCTACGGGAGATGCCATCCATTTTTTCCATGAATAGATGTTTCTCTTATGAAGCTTATAAGAGAAGTCAGAAAGCAATAATTTTTCATTATCATTTAATTGGTCAAAATCTTTTAATGCGCGCTGCTCTTTCTCTTGAGCAGCAATCCTATTTTCACCCTGAGGCTTATGCTCGCACAGGTATTTCTTTCCTAAGTTCACCCTCCAAGGTGATGGTTGCGCCGTAAGTTGGTAGCTTTCACCTGTATAATAAATAAAAGAATAATTCTCTTTAAGCCATAAAAGATACGATTGATAGCTATGAGGCTGAACCTTATTGGAATTAACATCTTCAGAAATATTGTAGTTCAGTAGCTGTGAGGCTAACTGAACATCTTTTTTTTCTCTGGAACGCAAATAGTTGGCAATCAACCTTAGGGTGTAGGGATCATGAGACTCAAAAAAAGCCCAAATTAAATCATGTTTAAAAAGACCTTTTCGATGTCTCTTGAAAATCATTTCAGCTACATTTGGCAAAATGGTTTTATCCTTATAAGTCTTTATAAGGAGTGCTACCGTCGCGTCCAACACTTCATCAAACTTGTCATTTAAACCATCATCTTTATACCCTGTAGCAAACATCCACTTTAATGTGAAATGCTTCTCGTCACTGTTCTCAGCTTTGTCAGTATCCATTGTGATTTTTTCTCTAAGCGCTTCATCCTGCATGACTTGAGCACAAATTCTTAGTGCGACTTTATTTCTCTGACTCAATTCCTTATAGATGTTAAGGCGATCCATTTCAGGCAAAAGTATAAACAAAGTGCTAAAGGACATTTTTTTATCATTTAAATAATAAATGAGTTTTTTTCTATTGGTTTCTCCTAACTTCTTTACAGAAGCTTTAACTTTGTATGTACCTTGATAATGTCGTAACTTATCTAAATAGCTCAAATTTTTCATTATATGACTTCCTTTCTTTTCTTTGATAAGATCATAGCAAAAAGGTAGTCATATATATTATTAAATCTTACGGAATTTGGTTCCTATATTTACACAAAAAAAAAGAGTTCTTGGCTCAAGGTGAAGTTTCATATTCACCTGAAGCTTACTCTAATTATAAATTCGATAATCAAATCCTTTTTTTGATTTTTCCTCATGCAGATGGCTCCATGTGTTCCTTAATATTTAAATCTGGAGCATTCCCAATGGATTTATTATTTTCTTGATGTTGTTTCGCAAAGTGTTCCATAATCTTCGCCCAAGTATGTTGTGTTGCGAGGAATTCACTATAATGTTTTTCCACATTCTTATGATATTCTTCTAATTCAATTAAAATATTCATAAAGTCGGGCCTTTGAAAGAAACTACATATTTTAGGCAAATTTTCCTTGAGTTGTTCTCGCATCTCGTCAATTCTTTTCTCATAACAGTCCCTTTGTGTAATATACAGCAGCAATGGCTTATAACGAATCCAACCGATACATGCCTTATAAAAACGATTGGTAATCTTTTTTGTATCCGCTTTAATGAACTTCAAATGAATTGGCAAAACACCTTCTAAAAGATAATTATAGGTAGAAAATCCATCATGAAAAGTGTAACATGGAACACGCAAGACTTTTCGTTCGGTTAGACAGGTGCTTAAAAAGGTATCTTCCCCTCTGGCGCCCGGCGGATTGTAGAATGGGGAAATACGGCGATAATCTGAAAGATTTATACATAAATTAGCGCCTGAAATAAATTTCGTATGATTTGTTTCTTGCACCTCTATAGCTTCATCACTGGTTAATATTTTGGTATCTGCATATGTTACTCCGCCGTTGGTCATAACGATTTTTAGAGTATCCCAATTAATGATATCGTTACTTATGGCTTCAATAAAAGAACGAAAATCATTTTCAGCCATAATGTCGTTAAACTCCATATAAGGAATAGGCGATATATACCCACAATGATTGCCGTGAGTAATGTCTGCTTGAGGAATATGTTGAAGGTGATCTTGCAGAACATGTTGGCCTCCCCAAATCGCAGTATTTCGCATATGGGTTACTGCCATAGGATATTCATCATCATCCATAAACAATAAATAATCCATATTTTTTTTAATAGCATGATACAGCACCGCATTTCGTTTGGCTGCATATCCTTTACCAAAAATCATGAGTGCTTCTTTCATTTTAATGACGTTTTCTCGAATTAAATATTCGATTTCCTCTTTTATTGCGGTATTCCCAATGAACATACTACTATCAATCTGCTCAACTAACTCTGCATGAACGTTGGTATAATCCGTTTTTTTAGTTTTATTATAATCAAGATCATAGGCAACAAAGAGATTTAAGCTTATTTTCTCATTATCCACCAGACCTGATTCTTTCCAGTTGTTAATATTGGTTCGTAATACCTTTTGAAAACTTTTTCTTCCTGTAGCAAATCCAATTCCAACTTTAGTACGATGATTTCTTTGCATTCAACCACTCCTCTAAATGAAAAACCTATCGTTAAATAGTTACATTATTATTATAACATAACTAAACTACAAAAAATTTACAACAGCAAAAAGACTAATAAGAAAGTGGTATTCTCAAATACAATTAAAAAGCCTCAATTTGACTTAATGTAAAATTGAGGCTTTTCTTTAGGAAATGCTATTTTTTTCTATTCTACATAAACCATTCGCCCAATTCTTGCTAAAATGGGCTTTGACCACAACCATGTATTGGTGGCACTGTCATCAAAGTAAAACAATGCCCCGTTGGATGGATCTGAACCTTGAAGGGCTTCATGTGCTGCCTTCTTTGCCGTTTCAGTGGCAGGGTTTTTAATCCAGCCATTTTTTACAGGTGTAAACTGATAATACCCGTTTATAACCTGATGAATAACATCGTTAATGCTATTGGGGAAACTTGAACTTTGTATCCTATTCAATACCACTGCACCCACCGCTACCTGAGCACTATAAGGTTGTCCCTCAGCCTCAGCTTTAATAAGCCTTGCCAATAAATCTAATTCATAGGGTGTATAAGAAATGATTGTCTTTGAAGGTGTATTGATTGTGGGGATAATGAGTTTTTGACCAATATAAAGATCATTATTCCATTTATTGTTGGCCTTTCTCAGTGAATACAAGGGAATCCCATATTTATGTGATATGAGATATAGTGTATCCCCTTGTGATACCGTGTATGTAACGGCTGGAACTTCCAGTACTTGTCCTGTGTAAATCATACTGCTTTTTAAATTGTTCTCCGTATAAAGTTTGGCGGTACTGGTGTTGAAGAGTTGGCTGATCTTGTACAGAGTGTCTCCCCACGTCACACTGTAACTGGCAGCAAAGGTAAAGCTCGTAAAAAGAATAGACGTCAATACTGCGGACACAAAAATCCTCAGTTTCTTAGAATGAAACACTTTTATTCCTCCTTAAGCCTCCGAGGTTAGCTGTCGGGTTCGGGTAGAGGTACCCTTCTCGAAAATATGAGATTCACCCCATTTGGTATTGTCCCCCGTACTCAAGGGGTTCTCCCTTGAAGATTCGGCATATTTATTTACTTAAGTACATTATAAATGAGTATGATAGCAGAATCCATTTTGAAATAATGGCACCCTTAGTACCATTTTCCAATGATATCTTATTTTGCGTTTACTGTTCAGGTCACTACTTGACTTTCGTTATATCTGATACCACTTCAATGTTACTTCTGATCATTCCCATCCAGCAAGAATAAGGGATGTTGCCATCTTTATCTGGAATAAACTCAATTATATTATCCCCTGGCTCAAGCTTTTCCTGTATATTATATTGGGGAACAATTAATGTTTCATTACATCCATTTATGTTTTGAGCATCCGCTATAATATTCCATCTTACAGGGATTCCCTTCTGTACAACAATAGGGCTGTACCCATTGGATAAATGATTTATAACAATCTGAACATCACCTTCTATTGTTGCTATACTCCCATAATTTGGCTCTGCCGCCACACCATAAGCCAAATTTATACCTGACAAGCTCAATCCACGATTTGCCATGACAAGTCCCAAAATGATAACAAGAATGGCACTGGCCTTCATCATCCTATTGGTAAACTTTCCAGTTAATAATGTACTCATGGCACCAAATCCGAACATCAGAGGGACCGTTCCAAGGCTGAACATGAACATAGACATAGCTCCAGCAATAAAACTACCCGTACCTAAAGCGTATATCTGCATGGTTTGAAGCGGTCCGCAAGGCATTAGCCCATTTAGCAACCCCACATAGAATGGTCCATGCTTCCCATTATTATTTTGAATTATTTTACCAAATTTTTTTGGCATCCGTAGATTAAGATTTCTGAGCCACGGAAAAATATTTAACATATTTAGTCCCATGATAATCATAATTGTACCGGCTAATACAGCCACAATTCCTTTTGATCCACCTGAAAAACTAACCACAGAACCTAAAGCACCTACAATACCTCCGATAATTGTATAAGACATTACTCTCCCGGTATTGTACATTATACTGGGTTTTAACTTTGTTATCTTGCTTTTCTCTCCTTCTGGATTCTTATAAGAAACACACTGTGTCATATTTATTCCGCCACACATGGCAATACAGTGAAGAGAGGTACTCAAACCGATTACAAACAATATGCCATACCCCATATTCTGGTTGATGGAAGGAATAAAGTTGAAACCTATGGTGTTTTTGATAATCATATAAATGGCAAAAATAATAATTCCTGTCCCTAATAAATGTGTAACTGGCAGATTTCCCAGTTTATCCTTAACTTTGTAATCTATTCTCTCTATGGTTCTGATGATAGCATCCAACTGGACAGAACTTGCATCATAAGTGATCGCCACTTCTGAGGTACTATAATTGGCCTTTACCTTTACAATGCCTTCCAACTTTTTAAGTTGAATCTCAATCCGGTCTTCGCAGTTTCCACAAGTCATTCCTTTAATTCTAAGGATTTTATGAACAAGTTTTTGTCCCATGTTATTACCCCATAATCTCTCTGTATGTGTTTTTAGATATCATAGCAATAAAATGTGAAGATATTATGGAGATTCAAACACCCGTCTGCTAACAGACGGGTGTTTGAAAAATGCATATGCGTTTTTAAATACCAACTTCATCTAATTTATTTAGACCATAGGTATTGATAATATTAATCAATTTAAGAGGGTATTTAGAATCCGTGGCATATCCACATCTTCTTAAAGCCCAGGCACCTTGAGTACCATCATGCATCACCGCTCTAAAAGGCTCATATCTACTGGCCGTTAGCAGAAGTTTTTTATGATCTGCCCAGCTATCATTTACATTGCCATAGGCTCTAAAATTCGCATCTACACGGAAGGTTTGCCCGTTATATTCTTCCCAAGTATTTGAGATAACCGAGCCAGAAGGACCTGATCCCTTTATGCCGAATAGGTTATTTGAAAATTTTCCAGAATATTTGTCAACAGGTACACTTTGACCCCAGCCGGTTTCCAAAATAGCCTGAGCTGTTTGTAGTGCCGCAGACATGCCATACTTCGCACTGGATTCACCCGCTAAACCAGATGCTAAATCTAAAAATTTATCTTTCTCAATGACCGGCTTTGGTCCATAGGTAGTTCCCATAAATACGGTCACTGGTACCTCCTCACTGGACACTTTAGTGCCCGAAGCTAAAACACCTTGGGCTTGAATGGTACACTCCCCTGCATCGCCTTTAACAGGCGTCCATGTATATTCAGTCTGAAGACTTCCCCTTGCAATCGTCTTTCTTTCCCCTGTTTTGGAATTCCTCAAAAAATATTGAATACTCCTCACATCTGCATTGCTGGATGATTTTAGTTTCACTGAACCCGTCACTACTTGTTTTGGGCCCACACCTTCTAATATCAGCTTGGGGGTTCCCGTTAACTTTATGGGAATCTCTTTGCTGGTATGGGTATTTCCCGAGGTATCTTTAACACGGACAAAGAGCACTTTATCTCCCGAAATCTCTGTACCTGGAAACCAACGATGGCTTACATAGCCTACTTGAGCCAGAATTTCTTCCTTTCCTGTCCGGGGATCTTTCATCACATACTCAGTTTGGCTTACTTGAAAGTTTCGATAAGCAGATAGCGTAATAGGCTTTTCTACTGTACTGCCTGAACTAAACCCTCTTATTTCCAGCTTTCGTTGAACATCCACCTTAATGTTAATCGCCTGACCAGGGTAGGCTTGTCCTGAATGATCATAAGCAATTGTCTTAATGGTTACATTGCCATTATCTTCCATCATTGGCGTCCAATTGTACACACCTTGAGGGTCTGCTTCATTGGATACAAACACTTTACCTTTATCCACATTTGTAATCTCATATTTAACATAAGGAGCTACAAAATTTAAATGAGCCTGAAGAGAAATTGTACCACCGATCACCTGTCCTTCAGAGATTCCAGTTAATGTTCCTTGCGGCTCTACTGATACTTTTACTGGGACAGCATCTCCAGATAAAAAGACGCCTTCACTATTATAAAGGGCAGCAACCAGAACCTTTTCTCCATCTTCATGCAAATCCGGTAGCCAGTAATATTTGCCAGAAAGCACGCTTCCCCTTGCAACAACAGTTCCCCTACCTGTGTCCGAATCAATTAATAGATATCGAATCTCTGTTGCACCTTGGGGTACTGACTCTGAAAAGGACGACTGAAGTTCTGTTGTGCCTGTTATGACTTGACCCGATTTGACAGTAGAAAGTTTCATATCAAAAAAGGGTACAATACTTGAAGATTGATGAGAATCCACATATACAGTTCTTGTATCATCTTCCCATCTTACGGCAACTCCTAATGCATTACTAATTAAACGGATTGGCACAAATGTACGATCATCAATAATTTTTGGTGCTACATCGCTTAGATTGTATACTTTATTCCCTGTATCATATTCCACTAAATGGCTATCAATTCTCAAAAGCACCTGACGACTGCCTTTCTTAATATGTACAGTTCTGTTTTCTTCATTCCACGCCACCTCTGCACCTAGTTCTTCAACAATTAAGCGCACTGGAACCAGCGTCCTATCGTTATGAATGACTGGCAAAGGAGATGCAATAATACTTTTACCGTCTATAACCAAATTTACATTACTGGCAGCTAACCCCTGGGGTAAATGCCACTGAGCAAAAACAATAACAAGCAATAATAAAATTAACAAATGCCATTTGTAGTTTTTTAGCTTCATATACATGTACTTATCGCCCCTTTATATTTTTTTGAAATAAAAACACACTCTAGCACAGCGTACTAGTATTAGACCTTTAATTCTCACATAATGTTCCCTATATCTTATTCTTTGTCCCATGACAAATATCTAAGCTACAGGCCCATATAAACCTTCACCTTGTAGTTAATCATTCTCTTATATAAATATTAACATGACTGGACTCATAAGCAATAAGTTCTGCAATATTCAGCAATGTAATTTTTCCCATAGTCTTTTCTTTTCTTCATTTTAAAATAAAATTTTAATACAAAAAGTTGCAAAGTATCAAATCCTTACTTTGCAACTTTACAGTTTATAACTGCAGTATCCCAAATATATCGCAAATCCTTCTATTGCATCTCTTTTAGCAGTTGATTAAGAATCTCAAAATTAATAGGCTCATTTATTTCCTTTATTGAGCGAACGATGTAATCATCTTTATTTTGTAATTCTATAAGATATTGGTACTCCAAGCTTTTTCCTTCGTCTGGATATTCGAAAATGTAATCAACAATCAAATAATAGATCTCATCATTTTTTATATTCTTCATCATTATTTGAATAAATGGGTATTCTGAAGCTGCCCCCAAAGCTGGCACTCTGTAAAACCCATTTTCATATTTGGTCATTTCATAAGATTTATGCTCTTTGATATCTACCCCAAAATATCTCTTGGACAATTCACTCATAACCGTTTCATTAAATATGACTTCAGCATCCTTCTCTTCTATTCGATTATCAAATTCACTTGTATTTATATGCCCTAACCCAAGATTAACCCCTACAAAATCAATGATCCTCTCATCTGTTAACTCTCCTTTATTAAATGGCTTCATCCTATTTTTTGAAAGAGGAAATAAAAAGGCCTCCAAATTGCTTTTTTCATCATCTGATAGAGTTACAATTTCTGTTTCAATAGGTCTTGCAAAAGCAAGCTCCCCTTCAGGTATTCCCCACAATGGAGCAGTTTCCATTTCATCTCTTGTAATATTTGCTATAATCTGTTGGTTACTAAATATCATTTCAATATTCCCAGTGTAAAGCCAAGCCTCGTCTTCGTAAGAAGTTACCAATTTCCCATCTTGGGCCTCACCTTCAAAAGCAACATTGGCTTGTCTATAACCGGGAGCTCCTTGAACAGAATAAATAGTACCTTTTATGTATTGATTGATTATGTCTGATATATGTACGCCTGTGGAACCAAAATAGACTTCTAAAGATGAGAAAAGATAAAGCTCTTCATTTTCTGCTACTTTTAATTTCCAATCTCCTTTATACCCATCATAATTCACAGTCTCTTTTGAAACAGCATTACTTTCTTGGCCTTCTGAATTGCTTTCTGTTGAATTCTTACATCCAAATATTAGCCCAATACTTAACACCAGCACCATTAAAAATATTATTCTTTTCATACGAACCCCTTCTCCATTTGTTTTCTATAAATATATGCAACAATACTGAATAACTTGTACACTTTTTTTAAGAATACAACTTTATTACATGCTTGCTCATTTATTTAATAAGATAAACCCATGGCATTCGTGTTCTTATGGCCTTGCTGGGAGCGAATCATTGCGATATAATCTTAGAGAATTAAAATGAAAGATTACGAAGGTGGTATCTATGAAAGACAACTATTTCTGTCCAGAATGTCATAATCCCTTGGAGCGTCTTTCCGGCTGCGGAGCAGTCGGCTATTTTTGCAACACATGTAAAATCCTTATTTCGAAACAAAAAATGTTGACTTATGAAGAAGTGAAAGAAAGGGATTATAAGATTAAGAATATTGAGCATGAAAATACAAAGGATCAATAGTTTAATAGCCTGTAACTAAGTCCCGCATATAAAAAACTAAAACGAGGAATGAAAACCTTATGGCTTACATTCCTCATCTAAAGTTTCAGCAACGACTCTACATGGCAATCCTGTTAATCCTTCAAAATTTATGGGATATGTGTTTGCAAGAAAATTTCCTGCGGTTGTTAGGTTTAGGACTTGGCTTAAATTACAGAGATTCTCAATAACAAACGCCCCTCTGTCTGCACAGTACTGATCTTTAGGGGTATGTTCTTTACCTCGCCTCACCCCGGCGAAATCAATGCCAATAATTGAAACTTTCTTATGAAGCAACCCATCAATCAGTTCATTTGATAATTGTGGATGAGATTCGAAATAAGTTTTAGTGCCATATTCTTCTTTTTCTATAAACCCAGTATATAAAGCTACGAACATATCTTCTCTTACTAAATCAATGTCAATATCCGAAAGCTCTATGTCTCTATCTACTATTCCACTTACATCAAATACCAAAGCATTTCTCTTAGTGAACACCAATGGAAATTCTTTATTCATGACATCAAAATGCGTGCCTAAATGACCAAAAGAGACCATCTGTTCCACAATTGAAGCGTTCTTGTCCCAAGTCATGTTTACTTTTATGGTTAAATCAATGAGCATCGTATCCCTCCCGTTTTATAAACAACTCTGTTTTTATTATTATATCACACATTAATTAACAATATATTCTAAAACATACAATACCAAGTCCATATTCATTCTAACACCAATTCAATCATGTCTTATTAACATCAGAGAAAAACTTAGCATATTATAGTTAACAAAGAATATGAGGAGTGGCTTTTATGTTGAGTTGTATCTGTATGGGCATTTACTCTCATTACAAAACAATTATCCCATTACTCGCTATTAATAACGGGCAATATAGTCGGGCACTTAATATAAATTTTTCTATCTTTTTAATTGTGATGATGATTGTTACTATAATTTATATTTTAAAAAAATATCCTCAATTTAACAAGCAGTTTTTCGGTGGCCTTGAAGCTATAAGAACATTCTTTTTCCATGGTAGTCTTGAGGATTGGCCAGAAAATGATTCAATTGAGAGTATTGTAGAGGCCAGCGGCTATTCATATGACTCGGAACAGAATATATTTTTTTCCAATATGGATGCATGGCAAAGAGATATGGGGTATTCCCGTCTGTATGATGAGGCTGCAGCACCTCTGGGGATGATTATAGATTGTGAACCCATTTACTTTCAATATGGTGGTAAGAGATGGCTAATTGAATTCTGGAAAGGTCAGTATGACTTAACCACTGGTTGTGAAGTAGGTGTATATACCACAGAAGAACTCAGTTTAAATATACCTGGACCATTTGACCCTACTTTTTATAATTCTGCAAGTGACGCAGATCGTTTGCTAATAAATTATTCTTTAAGAAAAAACAACAAAATACTTTTTACAAGAAAAGATGTACACTGGTGGTTAACAGGTTTTATGCTAGGTGAATTTTCAAACCCCTCAGATTTAATTATGGATATCATAATAGTCTTAAAGGATTGGGCTATGTGCAATGAATTTATAAAAGGGTTGGAAAGTGCAGGTTATTCAAATAATGAATTTCTGCGGAATGGAAAATTTGTGAGATTACTATTTGACCAACCACATTTACCACAACCGTTTACCCGAACAGAACTAACAGATTCCATAATACAATGGAAAAATAAAAAGATGTGTGAACAGTATCAGCGAATTACTGCAGGCTACACAAATATATATGATAAAATCGAAGCAATCCGAAATGAGTCTCCCGAAATATATCGCTTAATTATGAACTTCGGAAAAACTAAAAAATTATTGGATAGATATATAAAGACATAGAAGCCGATGTCATATGATAATCCGAATATTATAAGCATTAAGTTCAAACTTTATTTATATAATGAGTGTAATTTTTTAGAATCGGACATGACAACTCTTATAATACCTAGT
The DNA here is from genome assembly GCA_016278615.1 of Clostridia bacterium. Lineage (GTDB taxonomy): Bacteria > Bacillota > Clostridia > Peptostreptococcales > JAAYPU01 > Soudan-22. Next base: position 20,965 of record JADQBM010000021.1, read on the forward strand.
TCATCCTTATTAGATTTACACCATCTTACTAATTTCATCTCTCCATTTTCGATTTCAATCCCAGTAATACAATTAGGATGCACACAACTCCCTGTATTATAATATATAGAATCATTATTAGTGGGGAACATAGGCCGATGGGTGTGTCCTGTGATAATCATTTGCTTATTGAGATTTGCCCAATCTGCAATTCTTTTCTCAGTGGATCTTTTCTTTTTATAATTTTTTGCAGCACTGGTGGGATCCTTAAAACCAAAATAAATTTCCAGGGGTCTCCATATATATCTCACAAGAAACCTGGCAATTTTCCAGAGTAGGTCATTGAGAATATCTCCTTGATGACCATGAACGAGAAAAATTTTATTATCATACGAATATTTTAAAATCAACCCTTCATAATATTTTATATTGTAAAATAGAGGTTCATACTTTTGTTTGCAATAGTTGTAATGAAGATAAGAATTCTTTTTTATAAATTTCTTATTTCTCTTTTCAATGTCATGATTCCCAAAAATTAAATAGAGTCGGTTTCTGATGTGAAATTGATTGAGAATTTCAAATATCCGACCATAAGTAGTTAGTATTTCAGAGAAAAATTTGTTTTCCCAAAGTTCATCCCCGTCTCCAATTTCGATATATGTGAAGCCTTCATTGAGATAATAACTTAATGCTTTATCATATATACTCACATTATTTGCAAAATTATCTGCCCAGCTTTTAGTCCCTCGATGAACATCGCTCATTAGGATCATTTTAGATGAATTACTGATTTCTATCTCTGGGGATGATTCGAAAACTTGTTTTAAACGATTAATAGCAAACATATCATCACCTAATATATATTTTTATTTGCTTCAGTATATGGTTTAAATATATATCATGTGATTTCTAAAGTTATACGGTCTTTAACAGAATATAAATAACCCCCATTTATTATTCAATGAGGGTTATCTGTACATATTTGATGTCCTTAATTGACATAGTTACCTGCTTTAAGTTTTTCTTGGATTTGGTCGGATGAAACTTGTCCTTCATTATAATCAACTGTTATTGAATTTTCTAATGTATCAACTCTTACAGCATTGACACCGCCAAGACTACGAATATCATCTGTAATTGACTTCGCAAAAGTTTTCATGTCATCAGCCTCTTTAAGTGTATTATTTAATTTATATTTTTTCACTTTTATTGTCATGTCATCACCTCCAATTAATAGTATGCGATAGTTTTTATTAAAATATTTCATAATTTTGTGATAGTAATTTTTATTTTTTTAGAAAACAGAAAAAAAACATACGTATTGTGAAAAATAATATCTAATAAATACAAATCTTTACTCATAAAATGAACAGTTTACAAAAAACCGCCCGATAAACGGGCGGAGGTGGTTGTTATGATACTCTCTAAGCTATGATTAAACCAATCCTTTACTATAGAAATTCTGTGCACCACTTTGATTCATTTTTTGACGGACCTGCTGCTTCTCTGCTTGTCCAATCGTATTAGATCCACTTAGACTTAACATTCCTGAACTCATCATATTTCCTTGATTCATTGAATTACCTTGACTTTGAGAGGAATTCATTTTCTGTTGAATCTTTTGTTTTTCTGTTTGGCTAATGAAATTAGACCCACTAAAACTTGGTGCATTTCCTCCACTATTCATTTGATTACCTGCTTGAGTTGAATTCATAGCTTGTTGAACCTTTTGCGTGTCCGCATAATTAATCAATCGACATCCACCTTTCGATTTTAATTTGTAAGCTTACATGATTTATTTTGTGCAAAGTTTAAGTAATTATAGTTTGTAAATTTAAGTACAAAATGATAAAACTACTTGTTATATGACTGCATGCTTTTTAATGTAAAGAATTTTTGAAAAAAATAAAATATTGTTATAAATTACCTTTTAAAATTGTAATGCTTTATTCCATTTTTCCAATTCTTCACCATCTCCGCCAACATCCTTTAAGACACAATTATCAAACTTCATCATTGATTCTCTCGCTTCACTGGACATTTTTAGAACGTTCTTATTTTGTGTTGTTGAGGTGCCTCTAATGCATTCATACAAAGCCCCATCATTAACAAAAATGATTATTTCTTTATTTTTAAATTTTTTTAATTCTTTTAGGAGCTTCATCAATGCCACTTGACCTATAATTGCTGGCTTCTTATATTCCATCATTACAATTTCTTTGCGTATCATTTCTTGATCTTCATAGATACAATATCGAACTTCTATGTCCTCACCCTCATATAGAGTTGAAAATCCTGCCAAATAGGCTTTAATCATTAAAATACCTCCATAATATTTTCTTGTTTATTTCTATTTTCGGTTTTTAGATATAATATTATATCATAAAGCCAAAATAAAAATAAAAGTTCTGAATGAACAGAACTTTTAATAGCTGGATGAAAAAGATGTTGAACCCTTATTATGGATTAACAGTCTTTATTCTTGTTGCCGTAATTTTACCTTCTACTTTATGCAAATTTTTGATTTTTAGCGTTGGATCCTTTACATCGCATTCATCCATAATGCTTTCAAGAACATTAAACTCTTTTCTTTTAATAACAACCTCTACCTTGTATCTTCTATCGCCATTATTACCCGAAGCCAAAAAGTTGTTTACTGTATAGCCTTCTTCTCTGAGCTTTTCTGCCAATTCAATCATCTTTTCTTTATTGTTTAAAAATATATCTACTTCTAAAATACCTAAAGCAAGTCTTCCTTCAACTTTGCCACCTACGAATACACCCAGCGTTCTTCCTAAAGCATATGCTATGACAAAATGAATGCCTTCTGAACTGGCTACTTTACCCAGTACTGTTGCAAAAATAATTGCATCTATAAATACCAAAAAATACACTGGATTCATAATGTTTTTTGCCAGCAATATGCTCTTTATGGTTGCTAAAATATTTGTAAGGGCTGTTATGAAAAACAAGCCCATAAGCGTTAACATAATTTGTTGTGTCATTGAGACACCTCCTTCTTTTCTATTCTTATTGTTCTTTATTAAATAAAACATACCTGTTAGTATATTGTTTTCTCCATGTAAATATGACACAAATCATCCAAAGTAATTTGAATTTTTTTCTTCAATTTTAATTGTTATTACAAAAAAAGCTAACAAAAGTTTGTTAGCAAAATCAATCCTGAAATTATTATATTTTAACATTCATTATTGAGAATTCATGAATAGAATAAATCTACTTTTAGATTAGCATCTTGAAATCTCTCAGATGTACAAAGCTCAGCATCTAAGCCTTTACACATGCCTTTGAGATTAATGAAAAGCATCGTCATAGCAATTTCTAAGCATAATAATATTGAAAATAATTGACAATACATAAAAGTATCATCTACTAATAAACTAACTTTTCTATTATAACATATCCTAATACTTTTTACAAACAATAATTTGACTACCATGATTTTTTGATTTTTTAATACTTTTCAATAAATACTCTTGCAATTTGAGGCTACTTTAAATAAAAGCATTCTTAATCATATACTCCTATGTCGTTAAAAATATTTTTTAAATAAAATATCTGCCATTTCATAAGCCTCTTCTTGAAATTTTAAGAATTGTCTGACTACTTTTTTTCCTTCATCTGTCACCATTGATCCTCCACCATTGACGCCACCAATGGTGCGTACTAAAAGAGGATAACCCAACGCTTCTTCAGCAACTTTAATAATATTCCATGCTTTACTATAAGCCATTCCCATTGTTTGAGCAGCAGTATTTAGAGACTGTGTCTCTTCTACTAAGTTTAAGAGTTGCGCAACTCCTGGCCCAAAAAAGGTGCATCCTTTTCTGAGTCGTAATTTTAAGGAGTAATTTAATGGAGCTAATTGATCAATTAATTTTCTTTGTGACCCCATTACACATCAACTTCCTTCCCCACATATTTTTTAAATAATTCCATTCCAGACTTCCTATAGATCCTATACCTACCTCATTAAATGGAAATTTTTCCGAACCCGCAGTTTGGATAACTACAAATTTCACACCCTTGACACATGCCTCCCTGAGCCAAGGCCTTTATATCCCGTCTGGTAATCTTTTCACCTGCTAAAATACGAGGTACAATTAAATCAAAAATACTTATTTTATGATACATGACACACCCAGGAAGTCCCACTATGGGGATTTCCCCAATATATCCTAATAGAAACATTGCGCCAGGTAATACTGGAGCACCATATGTTATAATATTCGCTCCTGATCTTCGAATCCCTGCAGGCGTACGATCATCTGGATCAACAGACATTCCCCCAGTCACAGCAATCAAGTCTGCGCCTTCTTCAATTAAGCCTTGAATACTTGCTGCAATCATTTCTTCATCATCATCAGCAAAAACCTGCTTTATTACATCACTTCCTAAAGAAGCAAACTTTTTTCTAAGAACATCTCCAAAAGCATCCTTAATACGTCCGTAATAAATCTCACTTCCTGTGGTTACCAGCCCTACTTTAGCAGACTTCAGGGGTACAACAGATATAATATCTTGAATCTGCTCTGCTTTTTCTATCATACCTTTCTTAACATAAAGAGGAATGACACGTGTACCTGCCACTGCTTGACTCTTTAGAACCATTTGATTTTGATGTATAGAAGCGAACATAATTTCATCTTGTTCTATTAAATCAGTTAATTTGTTACTATTAATTTTTAGCAACCCATCACAAGCAGCAGTTAATTCAACCTTTCCTTCACCTTTTTTATTGAGTTCAATATTTTCACCACCGGCGGCTAAAGCAATCCGCCATGATGCATCATCTTCATGGACATCGTCGTCTTTAAGTTCCATAACATATAAGTGTTCCTTGCCCATGGAAAGCAATACCGGTATATCCTCTGGTTTTACCAAATAACCTTTTGCAAACCGACTCCCTTTAAAAACTCCTGGTATAATTTGTGTCAAGTCATGTGCCAACACTGTTCCTACTGACTCATGAACCGAAATTGTTTTCATTTTCCCACCTCCGTATTATTTCTTCAATTTTCTGATTAACCTGTTTAGCTAAACACAATCGGTTAGCTATGGACGTCATGATTTCTTCATTCATATCAAACTTTTTAGTTGCATCTAAAAAACGATCTTCTAATGTTGTTTTTCTGTCCTTTATCACTAACTTATCGGCAAGGTAAACAATCGCGCGTTCATCCAGTAATTGCAACGCTTCTATGGGCAAGTCCATATGTGTTCTAACAATTTCTGCAATTTTCCCATAACCCATCTTTTCAATCATATCTCCAGCTTTCAGTGCATGGCAGGGTAGTCTTTTTGCTGCATCATGAAGTCGAGCAGCTGCTTCTATTTGCTTTTGGTCAACATCCCATCCGGCAGCCCCTAATTTTTTACAAATCTCCACCGCTGTCTGTGCCACAGCGTTACAGTGAGATTTAATCTCATGGGTGGCACCAAAATATCTATAAATCTCCTGTATCTCACCTTCCGTTGGTATACTTGTCCACCTATATTTACAAAGTTCTTGATATTCTTCTTGGGTATCCGCATCATACAAAATTCCCATATCTTCTAATACAATATCAATAATATTCATACGATCCATGGCACCCTTTAGCCCCGCTCTACCATCATGGCTACAAATATATTCAATGTTTTTTTCTGAAAACAAAACTGGATGGCCATGTTTACCCTTATAAGATGGTCGTACACAATCACTGTTGCAATTTTCCAGTGCCTCTATCATTTCTAATAAGCTCTCAGGTCGAAACATTGGAATATCTACTGGTAATAAGAAAAACATATCACATTTCCCACGCAATTTTTCTAGACCTAAAAGTATGGAGTCAAACATCTGTGTCTTTTGATAATGATGGTTTCTTATAAACGTAACGGGCCATTTCTCAAGATGCTTTTCTATTAAATCTGCTTTATTTCCCGTAACAATAACAGTATATTCCACGCCTCCTTCTTGAAGTCGTCTTAATGCACATTGAATAACGGTATCCCGTCCCATTGGCAAAAGGGGCTTAAAAGCATTCATTCTAGATGACATGCCAGCTGCAATAATTAGTGCGCCAATTCGTTTTCTCTTTATTTTCCCGTGTTGTGTCAACCTCGTCGGAGTAATTTCTATTGAACCTTTCATATAATTCTACCTCATTAATTATTTATAACTTAATTGATTACTTTTTCATAAGTATCATAGAATATTCTTAAGCCTCCAATAATATAAACCGTTCATTTGGTAAGCAAATATTTATAGTGTCATGAGCATTTAATTTTTTCCATTCTTCTTTTGCTACTTCCCATCTAATAGGGGCGCAATCTCCCTGAATATTTTGTAGTTGTACAATGATTGAAAAAGGCGCATCTGTCTTCCGTTTTATATCACACATCATAGCATTTTCTTCTTTTTCCTTGCCCATTGGTAATAAATGATGGGCATGAATTCCCACATACTGTAAGTTGTTGGGTATTTTTTTAGGACTATGAAGTATTATATTCCAATCTATTGCCTTAAACTCGAAGTTTGAAATGCGCTGAGCTCTAGATATATTTCTACATCCTGTTAATCTTGTGGCAGCCAATGTATTTGGGTTATCAAACAAATCCATTTTTGATCGTATTTCTTTCATTTGTCCATTTTCCAGAACTGCCACTCTGTTACACAAATGATAAACTTCATCCCTGTTATGTGAAACAAATAAAGTCTCACCGCTAAACTGTTCCCATACATTCAACAATGCCTGCTCTAATTTCCATTTCAATGTATTGTCCAATGCGGAGAAGGGTTCATCTAACAATAGTAATTCAGGCTCAGATGCAATCATTCTGGCCAAAGCTGCTCTTTGTAGCTGGCCTCCCGAAAGCTGATTTGGGTAATGGTTTTCCAAACCGGATAAGCAAAAGTCATTTATAACTATGTTGATAATCCTTTGTGCTTTATCTCCTTTGCCTTTGATGCCACAAGCAATGTTCTGTTCAACAGTCATGTTAGGAAAAAGAGCATGGTTTTGAGATAAGTATCCAACATTACGTTTTTGGGGTGGGAGGTTCACTTTCTTTTCAGAATCAAACAGCGTTCTTCCATTTAAGATGATTTTTCCTCTGTCAGGTGTCAAGACGCCAGCAATGCACCTTAAAGTCATACTCTTTCCGCAACCTGACTCACCAAGGACCCCCATCACTTCATTTTCTGCTTCTAAATTAACATTTAATTGAAACTTTCCTATCGTTTTTTCAAATGAAGCATACAACATGTCCATCACAGCTCCTGTTTTACGTAGATTTTTTTAACAACCATCCATTAAGAATAATGATTGCCCCAAATGAAAGTCCTATAATAATACAAGTCCAAAAATAAGCCGTAGGGAGATCTCCATTTTGTACTGCAGTATAGATTGCAATAGAAATGGTCTGTGTCTTTCCCGGAATATTTCCTGCCAGCATCATAGTAGCTCCAAATTCCCCTGTAGCCCTTGCAAAGGCTAATATCGTTCCTGCAGCTACCCCCTGTTTGGAGTTGGGGAAAATTATCTTCCAAAATATATTTCTATTGGTCATTCCAAGTGTCTGTGCAGCATAGATCAAATCTTCATCCACTTGTTCAAAGGCACCTCGTACCGTACGATACATAAGAGGAAATGCCGCAACTGATGCCGCCAGTGCTGCGGATTGCCATGTAAATATTAAGTTCATATCAAAATGCATCAAAAATTTTCCCACCGGTCCATTCTTACCTATAAGTAATAAGAAAAAGAAACCCAAAACCGTGGGTGGTAATATCATAGGCATTGTAAAAAAACCATCTGCTAAACTTTTAAACCGCTCCATTCGTATGACAACTCTAGCCGCAAGAATACCTGTAATAAATGCAACCATTGTTCCAAAACAAGCTACTTTTAAAGTAATGAACAAAGGTGAAAGGTCCATGATTTTACTCCTTTACCATAGAAAATCCATGCTTTTTAAAAATCTCTATTGATTCATATGATTGCAGAAATCCCAAGAATTCCTTAGATTCCTGTTTTTCATAGCTGTCTGTCAATACAGCTACTGGGTAAATAACAGCCTTATATGCCTCTTCAGGCGCTCTACATATTATCTCGACGCCTTTAGATAAAGCCGCATCTGTCTCATATACAATACCGCAATCCACTTCCCCTCTTTCTGTCCAAGAAAGTACCTGACGTACATTGGAGCCATAAACTGCTTTCTTTTGAGCTGCTTTTAAAATTCCAAGACTCTCTAAAATTTCTTTGGCATACTGTCCTGCTGGAACGCTTATGAAATCTCCCAAACCAATTGTCTCAACTTTTCCAGTAACAATACCTTCAAATCCTTTAATTCTTTTTGCATTTCCTTTTGGTACGATTAAAACAACCTTATTTTTCACAAGATCCATACGGGTATCTCTCATGATCAATCCTTGTTTCTCTATATCATCCATTTGCTTTTGTGCTGCCGAGATAAAAATATCCGCCGGTGCACCTTGTTGAATTTGTGTCTGCAGAATACCGGAACTGCCAAAATTAAATCTTATCTCTACATTTGAATTTGACTCCTTGTATTCTTTAGCTAATTCACTACAAACATCACTTAAACTTGTTGCAGCCATAACTAAAATAACTGTTTGCCCTTTGTGTGATGTACTGCATCCAGATAATCCTAAAAATACAAAAATCCCTATGAATAAAAAACTTAAAAAACTTTTCATCATTGCCGGCCTCACTTGCCTCTGTATTCTACGTATTTTTATAGCTTGCTAATTTTAGTTTTATAATTTTTTCTACATTTTCAATTAATTCTTCTTCCTTTAATGCCACTTCCGAGAACGTATTTGTTTTTAGTAAATGCTTTGATTCTTCATAAAGTTTTTGGTTTATAAATACCAATGCTCCCGTTGCCTCTACAAAATGACTAATTGTTCGTTCATCTATAGGCGTCACACAAGTGACTTCTAATACTGCTGTACTGATCCCACGAACAACCAATATACGTGACGCCTTCATAGCTGTCCCTATGGTACTGCCATCTGCTACAATGGTAATATCTACTCCTTTGTTGATTACTTTCGTTGTTCCCTGAAAAGATAGCGCTGGCAACAAAAAGCTCACACCCTTTAAATTTTAGTAGTTGAATCTACTGCCAAAATAGTTTGGCAGTAGATTTTACCATTTTATTTTTTTGTTAAATAATTATAGCATTTAATTACATTTGTTCTTTGAATATACGCCATCATTTCTTCTTGACCAATATCTACTGGAAAACGATCTGCAAAACTTATGTTTTTAATACATTCCTCTAGTGACCAATCTTTCTGAATGCCCTTTGCTACTTCTGCAATCCATTCATAGATGAAAGCACGCTGCTCATGTATAAACTCTTTAGCCACTACAGATCCATGTCCCGGCACAAACCAATCCACATCTAATGTTTCTAAGAAATCTAAAGTTTTTAAAAGCGGACCAATCTCTGCTGAATGAAGCCACATCTGACATTCGGAAAACAATGTATCTCCTACAAACGCAACTCGTTCTTTTGGCACATATACACAAAGCTGAGAAGGTGAATGTCCTGGTGTATGATAAAGTTCAAATGTGTGATTCCCTAGTTTTATAGTCATGTGATCATTAAATGTAATTTGTGGACGATTGACAATATATTCATCGCGAGAAGGCATTAAATGCAAAGCTTCTTTGTCTTGACGTTTAATAATATCTACACTGTAATCATAACAATCTGAATCTCCGGCTACTGTCCAGAAAAGTTCATTTAACTTTTCATGACCAACAACGATACTTTCCCCTGCAAACCAATGATTCCCAAAAATATGGTCAATATGCCCCTCAGTATTGATCAAGTATTTGATAGGGCCTTTCTCTTTTGCAAATTCACGCATATTCAGCAAAGGAGAAACCAACTGTGCCGTATCAATGAAAACCGAACCTTCGGTTGTAAAAACAATACTTGGGTTACACCCTCTAATTTTAGTTTCTACATATACATTTGGTGTTAACATCTCCATATTAATTCCCTTTCTACTAATAGTCAGTATTAACTTGTTCTCATTTAGCTTGCGTTGGCACGCTCCTTGGCTTCTTTCAATGCATGACGTGTCCACACACGAATCATTTCTTTTCGGTATTCTGCTGTTCCACGTTGATCACTAATGGGTGTACAAATATCCGCAGCTATTTCCCCTATCTCTTCAATCAATTCCGCCGTGAGTTTCTTATCCACCAGTGCCTTCTCCGCTGCCATCACTCGGATAGGTTTTGGAGCAACTGCTGCAAGTGAAATACGAGCTTCCTCAATGGTTCCATCTTCTTGTAAGGTTAATCTGCAAGCTACACCTACAATAGAAATATCTGTATCCCCACGAATGGCAAATTTTTTATAAACCGCACCTGTACCAGGCTTTGGAGCAGGCACCTTAAATCTTAACAATATTTCGCCTTCATTAAGCACATTTTTTCCAGGACCAGTAAAAAAATCTTCAATTGGTACTTCTCGGGTCCCTTGGGAACTGGCAATAACAGCTGTTGCATCCATAACCATTAGTCCTTGGATGGCATCTGCACTTGGTGAAGCATTACATGCATTTCCACCTATTGTCGCAATATTTCTTATTTGCATAGAGGATACATGACCTGCAGCTTCCATGATTACCTTATAATCTTTCTCCAAGGATTTATCCATAGAAATTTTTCGCAACTGCGCTCCAGCACCTAATTCTAACCCTTCTTTGCTCACAACAATGTCATCAATATGAGGAATCTTCCCAATACCAATTATTGCTATGGGGTTCCAGCTTTTATTTTTCAATCGCGGTACGATATCCGTTCCACCCGCAAGAATTTTCGCATCTGAACCATGTTCCTTAAGTATCTGACAACAATCTTCTACCGTTGTAGGCTCAAAGTATTTTTCAAAACGCATATTTATACCCCCCCGCAGCTTTCTTTATATTCACCATCTCGAACAGCTTCAATGGCTTCAACGATTTTTTTATAACCAGTACAACGACAAATATTTCCATGAAGGCCTTCTCTAATATCCTCTTCTGAGGCATTTGGATTTTCATCCAAAATAGCTTTTGCCGTTAAAATCATAGCAGGTGTACAAAAGCCGCACTGGACTGCAAAATAATCAATAAATGATTGTTGTAATGGATGCAGGCTATTTTCCCGTTCTAATCCTTCAATTGTAGTGATTGAGTGCCCGTTTGCTTGAGGAATTAAAATTGTACAACTCTTAACTGCCATACCATCCATTAATACTGTGCAAACACCACAGTTGGAATCGTCGCAACCTTTTTTTGTACCAATTAAATTTAATTCTTCCCTAAGTATCTCTAACAAGGTTCTATCAGGGCTTACAAACAGTGTATGTTGTCTGTCATTAACAGTTATTATGATTTTCATTTTTTCCATATTCATTACTTAGCTGCCTCCTTTGCCTTTTTCTCTTTTATAAGAGCTAAAACGCGCTCTGCCGTCATAGGATAGCCATTGACTCGAACACCAACTGCTTTGTAAATCCCATGCGCAATAGCGGGTCCTACTGGAATAACAATGGACTCTGCCATACCCTTGGCACCATAAGGACCATCAGGCAATGGGTCTGGATTTATAAGAGGATATACATCTTCATTCATTGGCATATCAAGAATCGTTGGAAGACGATAATCACTAAAATTCGCATTGGCAATTTTCCCATTTTCATCAAATAAATGCTCTTCATTTAGATAAAATCCTATTGCCATGTGCACGCCACCCTCAATTTGGCTCTCTACTAATTTGGGATTAATTGGGTTACCTGTATCCGCTGATGATGCAACTTTTAGCACTTTAACCTGCCCCGTTTCTTCATTGACAGCAACTTCAACTGCTGCAGCAGAATACTGGAACCAGTTCCATACACGATCAGATAAGCCCTTATCATTCCATTGGTGAATAGGTGCAGGGCAGAATATACCCCTTCCTTTTACTGGACTGCCTTTTTGTAATCCCCAGTTTCCTTGAGTAAACATTGAGGTGGGATTAAATAGAGATGGGATATCAACCTCTTGTAAATGAGAGCCTGATAGAAATGCTTTTTTACCTTTAAGTTCAACTTTAGAAGGGTGCAATCCATAAACACGGGCAATCTCTTCTTTTAATTTTGAAATGGCATCTTCACAGGCAAACTTTACTGCGTTTCCTGTATTATATGTTGTACGGCTTGATGCAGAATAGTTATCATAAGGTGTAATGGCAGTATCACCCTTCGTAACTCTAACCTCAGTAATTGGTACCTGAAATTCATTTGCAACAATCTGTGCCATTGTAGTAGTTGCCCCCATACCATTTTCATCACAACTGATGAACAGTTGCAGACTGCCATCACTGTTGTACCAAACCTCTGCCTCAGAGCGACCAAGAGGTGTGTTTTGCTTACCACCAACCGCGCATCCACGTCCTTTTTTCCATACGCCCATATCTTGTTTTGGCTCTTCTTCTACTTTAATAACATCCGCGACACTTTGGAGACAAGCCTTCAACCCGATACTGGTAATAAGCTCACCATGTGCATCTCTTTCACCTTTATCAATAATATTTTTCATCCGGACTTCTACTGGACTCATGCCTAATTCATCTGCCAACTGGTTCACAAGACATTCAATACCAAACTCAGCTTCTGGGCAACCAAGGCCACGATACTCTGCAGCTGGCACTGTATTTGTAGCTACAGCACAAGTATCCATTCTCAGGTTGGGAAATCTATATACCGGAATAGCACCCGATGATGAAAGACGCCCACTAAAAAATGTATTGTTTAAACAAGCACCTATTTCTTCTGCCAAATAATAATCATTGGCAATAATTGTACCCTCTTTGGTCGCACCCAGTTTAACTTTTGTCATACAGGGCCAATTTGAGGGCGCTCCAATGAAAAGTTCTTCCCTGGTATATTGAAAGGACACGGTTTTTTTTGTTTTTAAGCATATCAATGCTGTCAACATTTCTATATAAGGATTCAAGCGAGAACCAAAGCTACCGCCCATATAAGGCTGAATAATCCGCACTTTACTTTCCTCCATATGAAGAATTCTACAAATACCTTGTTTAATAACGCCATGAACGCCAGCACCATTAGACCACATTGTAATACCACCGTCTGAATCATAACGACAAATGGCATTTGCACATTCCAACGGGCTCGCTGTTTTCTTTCCTGTCCAAAACTCTCCTTCAACGATTGTCTCTGCCTTTGCCATGGCATTATCTACATCACCTGCATGTAGTTTAAAAGCACCTACTACATTTGGAGATACACGATTTGAGGCTCTATCTCCTGGTCTATCTGTAAATCCAAGAGGTCTTGTTTCATAATCTGGATCAACTACTGATACTGGATTTGGTTTGATTGCTTCATTGTAGCTTAAAACTGCTGGCAATTTTTCAAAATCTGCTTCAATTAATTCTATAGCTTTTTCTGCAATCTCCAGTGTATCTGCACATACAAGGGCTATAATTTGTCCCGCCCAAAGTGTTTCATCTTTTGCAATAACAGATGTTTTAGGAAATTGGTCCCAATCTAAGCCTGGTTCATATCCTGTCAGAATACAAATAACACCCTCTAAAGCTTCTGCTTTACTCACATCAAAACTCCTAATTTTTGCATGTGCATATGGACTACGATAAGCTTTGATATGTGCTAAATTTGGAAATTGATTTACATAATCGCTGGCAAATAACCCTTTTCCAGTTACTTTGTCATAACCATCAATTCTTTTTTCTCCTTTTCCAATTAATCCCTCCATAATTTACCTCCTAATACACTAGAGTCATAGCACCACACTATGCTGTTTATAATAATTTTTAAATTTAATGTTTTTTATATAATCGATTATTAGAAATAATTGTATCCCTTTGTCTGTTAAATTCCAAGGATGTCTACTATTTCATTAAAATCCATCCTTATTCACTCTCTTCTTTTATACCCATTTCTTCAATAAGTCCTTCGAAATGTCGATGCACTGCTGATGTTGCAAGATTTACATCTCTCTTTGAAATTGCATCATATAAATCTTCATGGCGAACTGATAGCTGTTCTAATGTATGATGTGATATCCACGTGCCAATATAGGTTGAATTCTTTATGTTACACTGCTCCCATGAACGTTGTAATAGCTCATTTTGAGAAACTCCTATAATCTTTTGATGAAATAGTACATCTTTCTGGATATATAGGTCAAAGTTTTCATCTTCGGCAGCGGCCTCCATCTCTTTTAATATCTTATGCATTTGTTTTATTTGATTATCATTTATACTTTCAACTGCATCCTCAATTCCCAGTAATTCTAAGTACATACGAACTCTATAGGCATCCCTTAATTCTTTCTTTGTAACTTTGCGTACGTATGAACCCTTATACGGAATATTTTCTACTAATCCAACCATTTCCAGCTCTCTAATAGCCTCTCGAACTGGTGATTGGGATACGCCAAGCTCTCTTGCCCAGTGTGTTTCTATAATACGGTCTCCCGGCTTCAAATCACCTGAAACAATTGCTTTCTTGATGGAATTTCTTATTTCATCTCGATATAACGGACGTTTCTCTATTGGTTTTCTCTTTGTTGTTTCCATCCTCGGCTCCTTTACTAGATGATAATAATATAAAGCTTATCTACTTATTCATATATGCTTATTATTCATATAAGCTTATATTGCCTCAATAAGCACCTCCATTACTCCGCCACATACCATTCCCTCTTCTTCAGCAATATCTCCTGTCATATCTACATTATGAATCTTATAACCACCACTATTAATGATATCACGAGCGATATTGATTACTTCCCCTTCGCTGCATCCACCGCCAATACTCCCTAAAATACTTCCATCGGAGAAAACAATCATTTTGGCTCCTGATTTTCTAGGCGCAGATCCTTTTGTTGAAATTATTGTAACCACTGCTTTAGGCTTCTTTATATCCTCAGATAATTCCTTAATTACAATTGAATCATATTCTGGCCAATTTATTTTTTCGGGGGACTTATTTGTAGAAGTTTCCCTTTTTCTTCTTGCATGAATGACCTGTGCTAAAATTGAGATGGCTATCTCTTCTGGGGTAACTGCACCAATGTCCACTCCAATAGGGGTAGAAACTCTTTGTATTTGCTCTGGCGTATACCCTTCTTTGAGAATTTGTTCTAAGACTATCTTAGCGCGCTTTTTTGAACCAATCATTCCAATATATGCTGTATTGTACTTGAGAACTTCCTTTAAACAAACACTATCATGCCTGTGTCCTCTTGTTATTACTACAACAAAAGAAGATTCATTCAAATTCAGTCTCTCAAATGATTTTTCAAAGCTTTCGCATATAACTGTTTGTGCAAGTGGAAAACGAGGAATATTTGCAAAAGAAAGTCTATCATCTACTACAGACACTTGAAAACCAACTTTAGTCGCAAATTCAACCAGCGGAACTGCAATATGTCCTCCACCCATAATAATTAATTGAGCACCTGGGAAATATGGTTCAATCATAATCTCACTTTTATCTGCATTTTTTATAAATTGTATGTTCCCACTGTTAACAGATTCTTTTGCCTTATCAACAATCTCTTTATTTAAGTTCATTTGGGCAAAATGTTTTTGAGTAGAAAACAAAGATGCCTCTGATAAAAAAATCTTTTCGCTTTTATCTTGTTTCAGTTTTGTTATTATAACAGCTCTTTTTCCGTCATCCAAACTATACAATAAGTTTGTATACACGTTTTCATTTACGTCTATACTCATATTATTCGTCCTTTCTAGTTTTAATAACTTATTTTACAGTTATCATGATGTTTCTAAGTAGAGCGACCAGATCATCATACCCCTTTAAAAACTGTAGTAATGTTTTAGATACTGGTCCAAAGGTATCAAATTCTTCATTTGTCATGCCATCAATACGATATGCTTTGTTAAAGTCAGGAAAGTTCTTCGTAAGTTGGTCTAAAATTCTGGGATCAACTGGAACATCTATATGATTTTGTATTGACACATCGAAGTTGTTAAATCGTTTAATCCATTTAGAGGG
>JADQBM010000049.1 GCA_016278615.1 Clostridia bacterium
CGCCCATGTTGTTCGTCTTGCCATCAGTGGAGAGTCTGAAACTCCCACTGATGGGGCTCACTTCATTGTTCAAAACTTCCTGATAGTGCACCGGTATCTCTAACCTCAGCATTCACTTCTACATTTACACCCATGTCAGAAAATAGTTGAGGCCAGCGAGCCCGGTTTTCTTTCCAATAATCTGGGTACTTTCTATATATTTTCCCCCCAAAACCAAAAATATCCGCATTCAGACTTTGAGTTCTATGAATCACCGCCTTAACCAGATCCTTTATATAAGATTCGACCTTACTATTTATTTTTTCCACTTCTTCCATATCTATTTCCTTCCTACTAAGATAAGCGGACACATCATATTGGACATTTATTTCCAAAGTCATACTGGGTTTATTATCTTGCAAATAGGGTTTATATTTTGTCTGTGTTGTAAGCTCGCTAATGATGATATCAGCTTCTTTTGAGTCAGAAGATGCAGGTATCGCAAAGGATCCTTGACTTTGAATCCCTGAAATAATATGATATGCACCAGTTTCTTCTTTATCCAGCCATCCCACAAGTCGATTATCTGAAAAAACTCCAATCCCCATGTAATCCAACGTAATGGTATTTTCATCCTGTTTTTTTACTCTTTTGTGAATCCTTAATTGTGGCATAATAGGTGCCTTTTGTTCGTTAAAAGTAGCAATAAGAAAATCTTTTAATGTGACAGATGCAGTAGATAGCCCTTGTTTACTGACCAGATTAATTCCAACCACAGTCGTAGGTAATCCAGTTTTAACCGTAACAGGGGTTCCCAAGAGCTCCTTCAAATCTTCATCGGTTACCATTAAATAATTGTTTAAGTATATTTCTATACTTCGGCTTAAACTCCCCAGTTCACGATCAATACCACGCTTCGCTATTCTATCTGTAAATACAATTGCAATAAGCTGTTTCCATGAAAAGTACTGTTGAGAATAATCCATAAGATTAAACATGGCTTCCTTCAGTGTCTTTCCCTCACCTTCTATCACAGTAAACTCCTTTTGTATCGGACCCTCTTGGGTAAGGGTATCTGGCTTTGAAGAAATTTGAGCATATATATGGATGTTGTTACTGGTATCATCCCAATCTATTCCCAATACAAAAGGAAAGGTCATGCGATCTATTTCCCTTAAATCATTGCATCCCGTCAGCATCATACCCAGGACACATATAATAAGTGATAATTTTAAAATTTTGTCCAAATTATCCACTTCCTTTCTCTTTCTTTCTAATGAAATCGATTGCCAAAAGAAATATTGGGATCCCTAATTCAATAGGAATGGCATATAGTCCCCAGACTTGACCAAGAAATAGTGATAAATCCACACTATTGTCAAACAGAGTAAGGGATAATGAAAAAATTACAAGGCCTACAGGAACAACCAAAGTTTTAGTTTTTTCTATGTTGAACCATTTTGAAGTAATTAAAACGGAAATATAATAGAAAAAACCCATCTTTATATAATTAGAAATAATCCATGGAATCAAAAATGTAATCTCTACTCTCTGTATGTATTCTCTTACATTAATATATCGCACCGCCCTATAGGTGGGAAATCTAATAATAGATGTAAGCTCGGGTCCAAATATCATAATCACCAGCGCAGCCATAAAAGTAAGGGTGACTGTTGCCCATATCACGCCAATTATGGCACACCTCCTGGTTTCATTAGGCTTATTGATAAAAGGCATAATAAACGCGATACTAACCGCCTCACAAAACCATCCTACCGGTGATATAGAATCCTTTAGAACTGGACCTATTCCCTGTGCCAAAACCGGTGTTAACAGTTCAGGATCCATATCCTTTATTAAAAGCGCAAAAACAATGAATATTGCCAAAAATGTCACCATGAGATTCAAAACGTTTGCTCTGGTTATGGTCTCCAGTCCCCTATTAACCGAATAACCAACACCTATAAAAATAACTATGGTAATGACTTCCAATCTGCTTTTTGGAAGCAGTATTCCCTGTACAGTTGAAGATATCTCCCTAACGATAATGGATGTAATATGTATATAAAACACCACATAGACAAGCCCTATAACTTTACCCGGCCACTTGCCTAAAATAGTTTTAGAATACTCCATCAGGCTATCTCCGGGGTGCCTTAGACCCAGTTCTGTAACAATAAGCACCACGATTACTCCAGGAATGCCTCCAAGGAGAACAGAGATCCAACCATCTTGCTTGGCATTTTGTACCACAATGGATGGAACAAACAGAGTCCCTGTCGCAATAATGAACGTAAACAATAGCAGTGTCAACTGTCTTCCGGATATGTTTTCCTTATCTCTCATTTCCTATCTCCTATGGGTAATTAAATTGAATCATTCCGGTCCCGGCTTCATGCCTTTTTTCTGTCTTACACGGTCTTTTGCACCTATGCTCTTGGGCCGAAAAGACATGGCCCATATGGGCGTCCTTATTAATGAGTCCTTTAAGTCTGCCGGAATTAAAGGTGCGAAGGGTGCCATATAAGGTGAACCGAAGGAACGCAAACTGCATAGATGTATGAGAAAAATAAAAAATGCGGTTAAAAATCCAAAAATCCCCAAGATACTCGAAACGATTAAAAGAAAAAATCTCGTCACCCGTATGGATAGTGCTGCATTAAAAACAGGAATTGTGAAATTAGCAATTGCTGCAATTGCTACTACCGTCACTGTCGCTGGACTGGCTATTCTTGCTTGTATGGCTGCCTGTCCTAGGACTAAGGCCCCGACGATACTGATTGCTTGCCCCACGTTACGTGGCAAACGGACTCCTGCTTCTCGAATGACCTCAAGAATGAACTCCATGACGAAAACTTCTATTGCCATAGGAAAAGGGATGTTATGGCGTCCTGAAATAATGATATCCAATAACGCCACTGGAATCTGTTCGTGATGAAATGTTGTGATGGCAACATAAAACGCGGGCAACCCAAGAGCTACAAATAGGGATATGATTCTTAATAGTCTTACTACCATACTGGTGTAAACTCTCTGATAATAATCCTCCACTGAGTAAAGGAACTCCCAGAATGTAGCAGGAACAACCAAAGCATTTGGTACCCCATCCACCAAAATTGCAACCCTACCCTCAACCAATTTTGAAGATACAACGTCTGGACGTTCTGTATAAGTAATCTGGGGGATGGGTGAATATGAATTGTCCTCAATAAACTCTTCAATCATGTTACTTTCAAGAACCATATCTGTTTCAATGCGACCCAGTCTTTTTCTTACTTCCTCAACCAGTTTATTGTTTACGATTCCCTCAATATAGACAATGGTAATATCGGTTTTTGTCAGAGAACCGATTACCATTGTCTCAAATCTAAGTTTTTGGCTTTTTATTCTTCGCCGGAGTAACATAATATTGGTAGATAAAGTCTCATTGAAACTGTCTCGAGGACCACGAATCACTTGCTCGTTTTCAGACTGTTGCACACCTCTGTCCGTCCACTTTCTGGTTCCAATGATGACGGCACATTTAATTCCATTTACAATTAAAAAGGTATCTCCCGACATGAGCTTATCTATAATCTCAGTCCAGGACTCTAATTGTTCCACTTCAGTATTAGTTATTATTTCTTCTGAGATTTTATTTAAGAGGGTTTTCTGTTTTAAAGCTTTTTGTGTGTCATTCAATAGAGTGATATATTTTAGAGCTTTAATGACATTATTTATGGTATCTTTATCTGCGAGTTCTTCAATATATATTAAAGCAGAATCAATACCGTTACTAATAGGCAGCTTTATTTTTCTTATAACGATATCTTGGCTACTACCCACATATTGCCTAAAAGCAGCGATATTCTTTTCAAGACTTTTATCTAATGATGCGCTTTTAGTAAGCTCCTTGTGTTTGTCTTTGTTTTCCTCTTCCCTTTCGGGTTTTCTATTTTCATCTTCCTTTTTACTCTCGTTTTTTTTATCTTTATTACGAATTATTTTCAAGTTAAGATACTCCTTCAATACCATTTTTTATATTTTAACCACATAACGGTGTTGTATCCATATATACAATAATTTGCTATGACTATAAGTTTTTTTCTAATAAAAAACGCCTCAACTTGACTTCTCCTAAGAGAAACCAATTGTTGAGGTGTTTATGTCTAAAGAAAATTATAAATGTCTTTAAATGAATCCTCGAATCACTCCTAATACTAACAAATGAACAGGATAGAAAGCATAAAATAAATATTTAAAATTCTTGCCCCGCTGCCCGTTATAATAGTATAGGGGAATGATTGTAAGAATTCCTAAGAGCTGAATGGGACTGGAGGATAAAGCTAAAACAATATTTCCGAAAACAAGGACCAGAGCTTGATACCTAAAGTTTTCTCGAAAATAGTAAAGGTAGAATATCATTAAAACGCCTACACCACCGTAATCCGTATAAAGAAATTCTGCAACCACCGCTATCAAAAAAGGCATCATCATGGATAGGGATTTATAAGGCTTATCTTTTTCTTGAAATTGAGTAAAGGTATATATACTAAGGGCTCCAAGGAATAAGGTGAAAAAGATGTTTTGATGATATAAATAAACTCCTGTCCCGAAAAAAGCAAAATCAAAGGGGAACTCTGAGATGAGTGCAAAAATAAAAAGGCGCAACAAAAACTTCTTGATATTTCTTGTTTTAAAACAGCCTTCTGCGATGAAAAAAACAAAAATAGGAAATGCCAAACGCCCAATGCCTCGAAATATGAAATAGTCCGGAGAAGCCGTAATAAAAACACTTCCTACATGATCCATTAACATGGCAACAATGGCAATCCATTTGAATATAAAAGCAGTCATTCATGTTCTCCTTACAATAATGTATTGCTTGTATTTTATCAGAAAAGAGAAGACTTGAATAGTCCATGTATGAGTAGCTTGACGCCCTATCTACTAATCTCTTTTTCGAATATTGTTTTTAAGATTGAGAAAATTTGGCCTTCCCGCAACAATGGACTTGTTATAAAAAATGCTCTTGATACTATCTTTCGTATTCATAGGAGCCAATGGCGCAAGGATTGGCACTCCTAAACTGTTTGTGGAAATCACATTGATCAAAATCATATTAATCCCAATAACAAATCCAAAAATCCCAAAGGCTCCTGTCAAAAATAACAAAAATACTTTTAATATTCTTATAGGATTCACCAATGTATAATCCGGCGAAACAAAGGAAGTTAAGAGTGATAAAGATACAATAATGAGTAGCAAGGGACTAAATAAACCAGCAGCAATAGCCGCTTCCCCAATAATTATCGCCCCAATGATACCGATGGCCGGACCAATCTGTTTGGGGACTCTAAGTAACGCTTCTCTTATTATTTCTACAATCCCCTCCAAGATTAAGGCTTCTGTAAATGTATTAAATGGGACTGTTGATCTGGCGGTTGCAATTGTAATGATGTAATCTGAAGCCAGGACATCCAGCCTAAAAGAGACCAAAGCAACATAAAGGGGTGTCAAGGTCAGTGTTATAATAATGGCAATAATACGGAGCAATCTTGAATAAGCACCAAAAAATTTATTGTCATAATTGTCCTCGCAGGACCATAAGAATTCCGTAAGGGTTTTAGGCGTAATTAACCCAATACCACTTCCTTCTATTAATATTACGATTTTACCTTCCAAGAGCGCCTCACAGGCCATATCTGAACGTTCTACTATTCCCATCTGTGGAAACAAACTATATTTGTCATTTAATAGAAAGTTCTGTAATTCCCCCGACTCAACAATGCCATCGATACAAATGTCTTTAAGCCTTTCTGTAATCTCTTTGATATGTTTGCTATTTGCTATATCTTTGATATAAGCAACCGCTACTTTAGCCTTGGTTCGTTGGCCTATCTTGTAATGTTTAATTCTAATATTCTCATCTTTTATCCGATATCGAATTAAAGACAAATTTGCATCCAAATCTTCGGTGAATGTATCCTTTGGGCCTCTAAGGGTAAATGTCAGCTCCGGATTGGTTATGGGCTTTCTCTCCACCTTTCGAATATCCACCACAATATATTTTTTATCGTTGGCTAAAAGAATGACCACTCTTCCACTAAGCAATATTTCGACAATTGAATCTTCATCCTTTTCAACAGAACAATCTTCCGCATAAATTACAGAATTTACGATTTCAACTGCCTTTAGAGGTCTTTTTAATTTTGAGTGATAATTGATAATGGGTCTAATAATATATTGCGGCAATTTATTGATGTCTGTTAACTGCTTTATATACAAAATGCTAATTTCATCTTCTCCTTGGAATAAGACTCTTCTTCTCAAATCGATATCTTTAGATAGAATGATTTCTAATAATTTCTCGTACCTTCTTTTATCTAACACGTGACTCACCTGCTCTCATCCTTAGGATTAATATTCATCATCCCTGCTGGAACAATTTTCGAATTAATAGTAACTTGAACATTAGCTTTCGAATAAACCTTTTCCCAGTCCATGTTTTTAAATTCAGTAGGATATTGCATGCGAAAATACTTGTAAAACTCCAAGTAGTCGCATTCCAACTCTTGTGACTTTTGAATGGTATCTACAATATCTTTTTTAACTATTTCATTTAACTGCTTCTCTAAATTCTTTTTAATGCTATTATCAATAGATAATGGCTTTGAGGTATAGCTTACCTCCCCTTCCATTTCCATTTCGATGTTTATAGTCATTTCCTGGTCTTTATCTTCATACACATGGGTGATTTTTTTATCTTTTCTATTGACTGTAGTGACAGAAATATCGGTATCTTCATAATGTAGGGTGTATCCAAATCGGGGTTCTTTTCGATTCAGTAAATAGACAACCCCTTCTCTGTCTTCTGCCTTAATAAAGCCAATTTCTTTTGAGTCTTTAAAAATACTGTATCCATTTACTTCAATAGAACCCTCTTCTATTCCTACGGAATGAAGCAAAAATCCACATTGTTGGGCGGCAATGTATTGAATGACCTTTCCAGCATCTGTTTCAATAGTGGTTCCATTCTTCTTCATGTTAAAGATGATTCTTTCGATTTCATATCCGATGTCAATAGAATTTTTGGGTTTTAATTCAAATATTCGATCCAATTCATCTTTGGTCGTAATAAATTCTAATGTTTTTCGATACTCAAAATCACTCCGCATTCTCCCAGCATACTCCTGGATCCCCTTCCTTGCCATACCTTGTGACAACAATACAATACGGGTGGAGCCCAAGAATATTTGATTATCACTAAATCTATTTAATGCGTCTCTGGCTTTTAGAAAATCTTCTCCGCTACCTTTTATTAGCGCTATTTCAATAGGGCCTTCTTTAGGTGATGCGGCAAAGTTTGCCATATTGGTATAAAAAGTGTATTGATCTGTATCTTTCACATTGTCCTTTTCATAATCAATACCAACAACCAAGACAATATTTTGATCATCCACATCCACTGCATCCCAACAACCTGTTAAACCAAAGGGGCTCCCTATAATGATTAGATATAATATGAATTTGTTAAGAACTTTTTTCAACATTTTTTCGCCCTTTATAGACAAGTAATAGAAATAAAGGAATTCCAATTAAAACAAATAGCCCTATATAAGAAAAATACTTAAAAATTGAAGTAATTTCGTCAGGTCCATTAATGAGTATACACCCGATGAAATTCAATAGACCAATACCCATCAAAGATACTTTCATATTAATCTTTGGCAATAATTTGGTCGCGTAATCATTTACCCCATACAACAGAATACTTATGGTGGAAAAAACTGCCATGATCCAGACAATATAAAAAACAGAATCCAACCTTGTAAAAAATTGAAATAACGGTATTTCCAATTGTCTAATGGCAATAATCAGAGCATCATTATAGTGTATTGTATCTTCAATAGATAACATCATAAAGACTGTTTCTACTATGAAAGAATAAAAAAAACCAACAAAAACAATGGTAAAGAAGCATATCATTATAATCTTTTTCCCATTGTTTTTAGAAATGGGGATAAAAGTAATAACTTCAATCCCAAGGAATGGAATAATTGCAGAAGATATACCTTTCAAATAAGTAACAACTTCATCGGGATTAAAAAAGGGGCGTATGTTTAGAACATCTCCTTTATAGATCATAAGACTGTGTAAAAAAAATGCAGTAAGCAATATGATAACGCCATAGAGTTCTATGATACGAGCAATATTGGTTAATCCTTTAGATGCAGCATATATTGATGGAACGATACACATAAAAACAATAAGATTCATGGGCGTTTTCTCTAAATAATCATGATTAATGACCAATGCAACACTTTTTGTAATCAGTATTAACACCCCAAAAAAATAAAAGAGATAGATGACAGAAATTATTTTGGCCAGGCTTTTACCCACCAGTATCGTGCTATACTCAAATAAAGTTTTTTCTTCAAAAACTGTACCCAAGTATGTCAAAATTAATGACGTAAAAGCAAAGATAACGGAAGTAATCATTAGTGTAAACCACGCACCATTACCAACACTCTCAGCCATAATTTTAGGCAATTCAATGACGCTATAACCAGTAAGGGTTAAAAATAATATAGTTACTAATTGACGATTGGATACCGCACTCATCATATGTAAAACCTCTTTATCTTTTCATATTATTATGAACCGATAAATCATCATTATTCCCTAGAGACATCATTCTAAATAAATGCATTAAAAAAAGTGGCTTCACCACTCCGCTATGGAACCCTATGGTTCCCTTCGGCGACTGCTATCACAGTCTGAGCACCCTCCTTAACCGGCAACTGAAAAACTCTTTACCAATCAAAGATTGGAGAGTTTCTGTATGAGACCTGCTACGTAATCAGAGATTACTGCTAGGGCTTCAAAGGGGATTCCCCTCTGCACTTCCCTCTTTTTATATAATAGAAAATCGATATTTCCTATTATATAAAAAGACTGTTCAATCTGAACAGTCTTTTGAAAACCTTAAAAAATAAACTTAAAAATCCTTGAATCTTAAATTATTCGTTCTCCAGCAAACCATTAAGCTTATATAAAAAGTCCTGAATATTTGAAACAATTGTTGTAACCTCTAAGGTGCCTCGGTCTCTTAATTTATTCAGTGCAAACTCTGAAACATCAATGGCATATATAAAAATTGGTCTTATCTCTCCATTGACAACGGTATAGGACGGCGTCAAATTTCCTGCCGCGATAGAATGTAATTGAGTTGCTAAGCAAATGATTGTTGTGGCATCTTTAATTTCATTTCTCATCTCATCCTGTGCCTCATAAACATCTCTACAAACATCTGGAAGAGGACCATCATCCCTTATAGACCCCCCTAAAACAAAGGGCACATTGTTTTTTACACAAGAATAAAAAATACCGTCTTGAATTTTATAGTCTCTAATAGCTTTTTCAATGGACCCTGATTTAGATACCATATTAATAGCATCTAAATGGTGATAATGCCCATTGGGTTTTAAATCTTGATTTTGAATGTCTTGACCCAGTGCTGTGCCAAAGAACGCACTTTCCAAGTCATGGGTTGCAATTGCATTCCCGCCGAACAAAGCATCCACATGCCCCTTGTCAACCAAAGAGGCCATTGCATTTCGAGATCTATAATCAAATACAACCGCTGGGCCCAAAACCCATACAACTTTTCCATGATTCTTTTCATGCTTTAGTAAATCACATAGTTTTTCATAATCTTTTGAGAAAGGTGTCTCTCTTGATCGCCCACTTCTAAAGGCAAAAGCATCTATTTCAGTATTGGGCTCAATAAAACTATTCTCATGTAAGTAGATCCCCCCACTCCCGTCATCCCTTCTTCCGAGAATCACCTCATCTCCAATTTCTAATCTCCTGAACTCTTTTATGATGATTTTTCCGTTTTCCAAAACAGGGACACTATCCATTCGAGATTGTTCTGCTAAAAGCCATTGACCGTCTATTTTAAAATATTCAGGATATATGGAAGTTGCATGATAATTATCGGGTGCAACACCTTTAATGACCACTTCCCCAACTTGAACATTGGGAGAGTTCATAAATTTTGACCCGTGAAAATCTGGCTCCACATATTTGGGCATATCAAACATATCCTCTACTCCTTTGCTATAATTTTCTTTTATCTGCATACAAAAAAGCCTCTTCTCTTTTAAGAGACGAGACTTCACCCGCGGTACCACTCTTTTTAGTCCTTTTAGGACTCTCTTTAACCAAACTTTAACGCAGTTAATACGAAGTGACAAACCGATACAGAGCGGGTTCAGAATTTCAGCCTATAAACCTCCCACCAGATGGTTTACTCTCTTAAAGAACTTTCCATTTTACTATTCTCTGTAGTCACTTTATTTTAAAATATTTGATTACATTTTATATTTAAATGAATCATTAGTCAAACGATTTATTATTTAAATCATTCTTCTATGGAATCCCTTTGTATTAACTCTTCTTTTCTTGTTTTAGTCATTTTCTTAATTGCAATCTCACGTCTTAAAGCTTCTGACTTATCAGTGAATTCTT
Source organism: Clostridia bacterium (assembly GCA_016278615.1). GTDB lineage: Bacteria > Bacillota > Clostridia > Peptostreptococcales > JAAYPU01 > Soudan-22. The sequence goes on from JADQBM010000049.1 coordinate 10,495, forward strand.
CATAATACTTCAAATCTACAGGCGCCCTACCTCTGGTATATTTCGCACCTTCTCCCAGATTATGTGCTACCATTCTTTTCTCTAAATCCGTTGTCCATCCTGTATAGAGTGTATCATCCTTGCATTTGATTATATAAACATAATGCATTTTGCGTGTCCATTCTTTCATGTTTTTAGATAATTAAAAAATATAGTAAAAGTCTAAAAGTGTTATGGATATTAATCTCTTTCATATAGGACAATGCCTTCTTTATCTATGGACTGTTTTAATTCCTCTTTGATTTTATGATATTGAATCATGCTGAAACCCATAGGCGTATAAAGCTCATCAATATCTTCTATGATTTCATACCATTCATCATGAAAAATATCTTCTCCAAAAATGCAAAGTTCAATAGGGTCATAAGCCTCGAATTTTCCTCTGGCTCGACTCCCAAAAATATGCACTTTTTTTATATGAGGATATTTCGTAAAAATATAAAACAATTCCTCCATTAGTTCCTTACTCAAACCAAAGTCCTTTTGATTACTCATATCCAAACCCCACAGCATTTTTATATTTTAATCTAAATCACCAAGATAATTATATCTTAAACCATCAGAAAATGGCAAGCACTTCATTCTTTATCATAAATAAATCACCTGATGCATACAATCAGGTGATTTATTATTAGATAAGTTATTATTAGTTTTCTATTTCTTGTCAATCTCCAAAACTGTCTGTAGAACTACATTTATACCCTTCCAGCACTCTTCAACAGAAGTGAATTCAGGCTCACAATGGCTATGACCATCCTTACTTGGAACGAAGAACATAGTCGTAGGCATCATATCAGCAACATACTGTGCATCATGTCCAGCGCCACTGTACATCCTTTTACTTGAGTAGCCATATGCATCTGCACTCTTCTGAACCAAGTCAACTAATTCTTTATCAAAATCAATTGTATTACGTGCCCATGCTTCTTCATATTTTACTTCGCACTTGTCAAATTCTTTAGGCATATTCTTGATGACTTCCACAACCTGCTTAATAACTTCTGGATCCTTATGTCTTGCATCGATTGAAAAGTCAACTAAATCAGGAATTACCGTATGTATACATGGATGACAAAGGATTTCACCTGTTGTGTAAACAAGATTGCTATCAAGTTTATCAAGCTCTGCATGCAAATACTTAAGGGCAGAAGCTGCAGCCAAAAGGGCATCTCTTCTATATGGCATTGGAGTAGTACCTGCATGGTCAGACTGTCCATAAGTTCTGATTCGGTAGTTAACCATTCCAACAACACCCTCTACAACGCCAATTTCTTTCTTTTCAGCTTCAAGTACAGGCCCTTGTTCAATATGTAGTTCTAACATAGCCATGTAATCTTTAGGATTAAGTCTGTTTGCTTCATCACCTACATATCCGCTCTGTTTTAAAGCTTCACCAAAGGTCTTTCCTTCTGAGCTCTTTGAAGCCAGCATCTTAGCCTTATCAAACTTACCACAAACAACACCTGAGGACATCATTGCAGGTGGATACAGCGAGCCTTCTTCGTTGGTCCAAACCATTGCTGTAATGGGATGTTTATGAGGAATCTTTTCAGTAGCAATTGTTTCAACTACTTCCATTGCTGTTATAACGCCCAAAATACCATCGTAGTTTCCACCATTTCTCACAGAGTCAGTATGTGATGCCATTACAATCCTGGGAAGACCTTCTTCTGTTCCAGGAAGTGTTGCATACATATTTCCCATATCATCGGTTACTGTTTCTACTCCAACTGCCTTCATTCTTTTAACGAATTCTTCTCTCGCTTGAAGGTCTTCTGGTGAAAAGCAAAATCTTGTGATACCACCATGTCCAGCATCACCAAATTTGGCAAAAGTTTCGATTTTGTTTTGTACTCTGTCTTTGCTACAAGTTAACATAGTGTTAAACCTCCGTTTTTTAAATAGTATTTTAATGAATTAGCCCATTTTTACTAATTCATCTACCGCTTTGGTATATTATATCACAAAACTAAGAATTTATGGAAGATTGTCTTTGCTGGTTATACTTGCTATAGATTTACTTTTTGTAATACAATATCTATTGTCTACAAAACAAAAAAAGAATAGACAATCCCTTAGGAGAAAAGAGATGAATATTTTATTCTACATATTAGGGCACAACATTATTCCTATCTTTACTATAATTGCATTAGGTTTCTTGTTGAGTAAAAAATTCGAATTAAATATCTATACCCTTAGCAAATTACACTTTTATCTGTTTATGCCAGCCTTTATATTTGTTAATCTTTATACGACCCATTTAAATACCAATATGATTAAAATAATCATTTTTAGTATCATCTACCTCATAACCAATGATATCATCGCCAGGCTCATTGCAAAAATTCGAAACTATGATATGGGCTTTACAAACGCATTTAAAAACTCCATCATGTTCAATAACACAGGAAACATAGGCTTGTCCCTTATTACCCTTATATTTAGTAGCGGTTCATTAGTCATTAACGGTAATACCCCTTACCTGAATGAAGCTTTATCGGGACTCATCGTGATTCTTGTCTTTACAAATATCGCCATCAATACACTGGGCTTTTATAATTCCGGAAGGGGCTCTATGAGTTTTAAGAAAACCATCCTTAAAATAGTATCCATGCCATCTATTTATGTAATCCTTTTGGCACTACTCCTGAAAAATGTTGATTTTGATGTGAAAACAACTTTTGTTTGGCCTTCATTGGTGTATCTTAATAATGGACTTGTCCCTATGGCGTTATTAACATTAGGCGCTCAACTTTCTAAAACCAAACTTAATTTCACCGACATTGATGTACATATCTCCGCCTTTACCCGTCTCATCATAGGTCCCTTCCTTGCATTAATATACATCTATCTATTTGGCTTCACTGGTGTGATTGCACAAACTGTACTCATTGCCCATTCCGTTCCAACAGCAGTAAATACAGCCTTAATTGCAGTTGAATTTAACAACAACCAAGAATTTGCAACGCAATCCGTCATGGTATCTACGATCTTTGGTGCCATAACTTTGACATTGGCTATATACATTGCCAAGATTCTATTCCCTGTTATTTAGTATCTTTTTCTGCAATCACTAACATTTTTTTTATAAACAAAGATGCACCATAAAGCTCTCACTTCAGGGCGCACCTTATTACTTGCTTTCCAATTTTATTTTTGCAATAATTTTTTGAAATTAATTCCTACCTTTTATTCTTATTTTTTACATGCCTCATTACTTGTTTCATTTCCCCCTTACTCCCGAACATCCTATTAATCTTTTCATTTTCCAATTGCCGAGAGTTAAGTCCTTCATACATGATTTCTTTTTGTAGTTTCATATAGTTATTGAAGCGTTTTTCAGATATCTCTCCTGTTTCTATTGCTTTTCTTATGGCACAACCCGGTTCAGTGATGTGAGAACAATCCTTGTATTTGCATTCTGAAGCCAGTTCATCAATATCTTCAAATGTCTTGGCAAGATTTGCAGAATAAACTTGTAACTCTCTCATCCCCGGTGTATCGATCACGATGCCGCCTTTGGGCAGGAGCAGAAGCTGCCGATGTGTCGTGGTGTGCTTCCCCCTGTCATCATCTTGCCGGATTTCTTTTGTAGCAAGAACATTCTCCCCCATCAGTCGGTTAATAAGAGTTGACTTTCCAACCCCTGAAGAACCGATAAAAGCAATGGTTTTACCTTCACTAATATAGGAATTAACACTTTGATAACCGTTTTCCTCCATACAGGAGCACGCAATAACGTCTGTTCCTACACTTACCGAATCAATTTCAACAAGCTTATGTTGTAAATCATCACACAAATCCATTTTTGTCAGGACAATGACAGGTGTTGCCATACTGTCCCATGCAATTGACAAATACCGTTCCAAACGCCGCAAATTAAAATCAGCATTTAATGACATACAAATAAATATCACATCAATATTTGCTGCTACAATTTGGGTAGCATTTGCTGTACCAGCGGCCTTTCGTATAATAACACTTTTACGTCCCAGGATATGGTGAATAATTGCATCTCCTGATTTTTTATCCAGTCTGTCAATCATCACCCAATCACCAACGGTCGGGAAACTCACACTATCCGCTGCATTATATGCCAGCTTTCCAGAAACCCTTGCATGAAGCTCGCCCTGCTGACCAACCACTTTGTACAAATCATGATGTTGTTCAGAGACCCTTGCTAAAAAAAACTCTTCATATAAAGCGGCTTCCTGCTTAAAGTGGTCGTCTAATCCATATCTTTTTAAATTTATATCATTCATTTTTTTCCTCCAAATTGAATTTTATAAACATATTTTGGAGGGTTCAAAGATTAGTTTTTTATCTTACCCTCCTTTTCCATTAAAAATAACACCGACTCTTTACGTAACATAAATCATTTCTCCTTCCTTATCATTACTTAATGATACCAAAAACATTTCCTACATATAAACATAAACGTTATTACTGTCCAAATTGCTCTATAATAATTTTGCTTACTCGTTTAGCCATAGCCATTATTGTAAGTATCGGTGGATTCCCCAAAGACTCTGGAAACAACGTTGCATCTGAAACATACAGGTTTTTTGGAAGTATTGGGTTATGAAAGGTTTCTGCTTCTAGTCTTGTAAGTGGCAGCATGCCACCTGGGTGTCCTGCATTTATTGTTCCAAGAAAGATATTGTCCTTTTTTATGCCCAGCCTGCTCATTATCTCCTTGCATATCTCTACTCCCTCCTGCAGCCTTTCTTTATCCCTTTTAGTTAGTATTTTTCTGATATTACTGTTATATACACTTCCGTTGCATGAATCTGCCAGCTTTATCATCAGTGCCAATGTATCTGAGGCGGGATAACACCAACTTTTATTGAAAAAAAAGCTGAGATAATCAAAGTAAGGAGACAAGATATAATGTTCTTTTTGTACCGCAAAAGGCATCGAAAGCTCCCTATTCTGATAACTTCCAATCTGTTCAGCGGCTACACAGAGAATTGGATCAACAAATAGTCTGCTTTCACATTCAATGCCCGAATTTTGAAGGATTATAGGTGTAGAAAAGCCACCTGCAGCTAATATGACAATATCCGCTGGATAGAATACAGACTTCAATCCTTTATGCGCCTGTACCCCCTTAACAGACCCCTTTTCAATAACAACCTTCAAAACCTTACATCCTGTAACCAACCTTGCTCCCCTATCCTGTGCAATCTTCAAAAACTGACGGCTATCCCATTTTACACCATACCGACATCCCAATACACATCTGCCACAGTTGGTACAGTTTTCGTAATTTCCAAACTTTGGTATGGGTTCTGGTTCAAGATTCATTTCCTTGCATATTTCAAACAATCTCTTTGTGGCATGTCGCCATTTATTCTGATGATCATTTGTAACGGGGATTTCGTTATAAAGGTCCTGGAACTCATCGTCCAGATTAATTCCAAGTTCCTTAAGTCCTCTATCCTTGCGAAGTGCATTACCTGCAGAAAGGGTGGTGGTTCCACCTAGGCTGATCCCTTTGACCATTACCATTCTATCATCAGTAATATTTATTTTCATTGATGAAAATAATAACTGTATTTCTCTTTCATCAAAAAACAACCCAGTTTTTTTTAGTTGTTCCAAAATAGACAAACTAAAGGAGAAAGGTTTGAAGTCTCTGCCGGCTTCTAGGACGGTAACCTGGAATTTTCCCTGTAGCTCCTTAGCTACTGTTGCACCGCCTGCACCACTACCGACTACGATCACCCTTTTCATTTCGAATTTCTCCCCTCAAAAGATCCTTTGCAGCAGCTGCTGCCTTCAGTGATTCTTTGACTAAAGCAAAGTCTACCACCTCCTGAGAGTCCAAACGCCAGTCCTTCATCCAATGAAGAAATAAGCTTACAAACTTCATCAGAATAGTATTTACTGAAAAAGCACTCTTTGATAATAATTTCTCCATGATTACCATATTGAAGTTCTATCCCGATAATCTTATAAATTACCTTAAGGGCTTCTGATACCTCTTTCCATGTTCTAATATGAAGGCTTTTATTTAGATTCTGTCCAAAAATGTTAGAATTTTGATACAACCGATCTTTCACTTCTTCAATGGGACGCCCCCTCTGCAAATAGCTTTCAGCCTGCTCTTTTGTAAATAATGCGTATTTTGATAAGCATTCATCAAAAGAAAGCCCTACAAGCTCTGGCATCTTACTTTGAAAAGCATCAGCCGTTAAACGAAACAGTTCCTTCAGCTTCTTCTTCTTGATAAATTGCGGCATGTGGAGACTCATTATTTTCACGAACATAATCGTACTCCTGTTTTTTCATTTTCATAAAATATATTGCTGTAATGCCAATAAAGCCATCTACAACAAAGTTGGCAAAATATATCAGGTAAGGTTGGTGCTTCAAAAATAGATATATGGAAATAAAGGAAGATGCCAGTTTAGCCTGAGCCAACAAAAATGGATAAATCCTCTGCTCTGGATACCGAAACATCCGGTAAGCAAGTAAAGTGACAACATACATATAAGCAGAAGCCAGTGCCAGATAAAAACCAGTTCCTTGTAAAGGGGATGGGGGCAGACCGAAATAACCTGACATACCATTAAAAAAGGTCAGAGCTACATCGGGAAAAAATAGAAAAATCATACCTACAACAGCAAATATTATTGCTGCAGTAAGGCCGAACAATTTATACACTCTCACAGGCATCCCTCCACAACTTTTTTGTTTATAATACATTCGTGAAAATTCAGACATGGAACTAAATGAAACTTCCTTCATCATCTCCAGAGTATCTTCTTTACTCATAGGCGATTGTCCCTTATAATACTTCCTTAGTAGCTCATAGTTTTTATTAATGAAGCAACAACTTTCTGAAGGAAAATGATCCTTCATCTTTGAAAAAATAGTATTTACCGTCTTATCTCGTACGTTTCCAAAGGTCATTGGCGTAAATACACAAGGGCTTACTTCACCAAATGCATCTATATAAACCATTTTATTACCTGCATTACAGCCAAAGTGCTCTTTTCCCTCAAAATGCCCAAGATAGTTTACGGTTATTTTCCCTGCTTTATTGTATTTATCCTGCAACCTTACCAGACTCAACCTTTCCTCTTCTGTAATAACCGAAGCTTCGTTCCAGAAAGCCTCTCCCGTAGGTTTTGTTTCACTGAGCCAGGCTTCATGAATTCCAAGGCTAATCAGAAATTTTAAAAATTCATCTACTTGATCCTTTTTAAGCATCTCCCGAGATATAACCGTGGATACACTAACATGAATGCCTAAGTTTTTAAATATCTCTATTGCTCTGAGTGCTTCTTGATAAGCCCCTTTGTATCCTCTAATCCCATCATGTTCTACCTCTTTCCAATGGTCCAGACTAATAGAGACATACAAAAGACCAGCCTCTTTAAGCGCCTCAGCCAGTTGCTCCGTAAGATTCAGACCTGAAGTAAACAACTTTATTGCACAGTCATCCCCGACACTTTTTACAATCTCAACAATATCTTTGTTTAGAAGCGGTTCTCCACCGGTAAACCCCAGCCAAAAAACACCCATTTCTTTTAGGTCTTGAATCAGTTGTTTGATTTTAGCCGTACTTAAGGGCTCCCCACTTCTATTCTTATTATAGCAATATTGGCAATTCTGTGGACAAACATTGGTCAAGCTAATTTGAGCATGAGAGGGCCCCTGCTTCTTTCCCAGAAGATGCTCATCTATAAAGCGGGAAAAAACTTTACTGTTTACCGAAGGCAAGTGGGAATGAATGATGAGCTGGCCTTCAACATTCAACAAGTTGAACTTCCCCATATATTTGGTCAAAAACCAGTTAAGGGAAGGTTTCACCTTTATAATTTGTATGTTCGATAATAATGCTTTGACTAAAGCAATTTTATTTCTAAATTTAGACATATCAAAATCCCTCGTTATTTCTAATCAGTTTCTTGTATTCATATTCCTACTTGGATTTTTTTTCTTAATAATAATGCATCATCTTTCTAAGTTAAAACGAAAAAATACATTATTTATAACCATTTGATTTCTTTTTTTGGCTTTGGAGCGATTCTGAGATGGTGAACTGCCGGATGCCCCAAGATAATAACAGCATTAACATTGTCTCGGGGTGTCAAATTTAGTACTTTCTTACACCTATTACTGGAGTTAATTGCATTTTGCGCAAGGGTGACAAAACAAGTCCCAAGTCTTAACGCTTGTGCCATAAGACAAATATTATATCCTGCAAGGACACAGTCTTCCTTTGGAGTGGGTATTTGTTCCTTTGAATGGATAATGATAATAACAGGTGCATTGTAAAAGAACGGATCATCTCCACTGTATATGCGTTTTATCAAATCTTTCATCCTGCCGCCATAATTTTTATCCCTCAAGAAGCCACGCATTTGCTTATTGACAAAGGGCTTAGCCACATTCCTCAATACCGGATTGTTGAGCACATGACTTCTTAATTTATATATTTTAGTCAATTCATCTTTTATTCTTACTTTTACTGTTTCACTTTTTATTATTGTAAATTCATAGGCATGTGCGTTCCCTCCAGAAGGTATATACCTTGCCCGATCAATTATTGTTTCTACAATACTGTCATCAACACTCCTTTTTTCAAAATTCCTGATACTCCTTCGATACGCCAGAAAACTTCCTAAGCTTTCATCTGTAGTGGTATTAAACAGATCAATTTTTGGTTTGTTATTCTCTGAATTTTTTTTAAGCTTAATTGCATTTTGAGGACAAATAGTGTAGCAGTGAAAACATTTACTACATTTAGGATTGTTAGGGTCAATATGCTTACTACTTTGTATCTGCACATGATGACCACATTCCTCTACACATTTTCCACAAGAAACACATAATTTTTCATCTAAATAAAATTTTTCACTCATGTTAAAACCTTCCTCTCATTTTTTTCTTCTAATAACTTAGATACAAAAAATAAAACGAAGGTTACGGTGATTTTTTATAATCCACTTATTTTTTCTTTTAAAATATCCTTACCCCAATACTCCATCATGGGAAACTTTTTATATAGCTCATCAATGCTTGGTTTATACACCGCCTCCAAATCTGATTTGCTGACTATTCCTACTTCTAAAGCCTGGTCTTTCACTCTTTTTAGTATTTCCGGATCATACATAAGCGCAAAACCTATCCTTGATTTACACGAGCAAGTACTGTCTTCTGTCAGCCACTGGCATCTTTTGCTAAAAAATTCAACAAGATTGGCCCTAGCCCTGTTCAGCCTTGCTTTAATCACATTTTCACCTATTCCTAAAACCTCGGAGATTTCCTTATATGAAAAGTCCAAAATATTTCTCATTACATAAACAATTCTTTGGTTTTCCGGCAGACGAAAAGAAAGAAAATGCAGACAACCATGCCTTATTTCCCTTAGCAGTTCGCTTATATAAATGGCTTTTTCTGGGTTGGAATACCACTCTTGCACTTCTTCAGGAATATTATTCTTAAACATTTCGATTTTCACGTCCAAAGATTCAACATAAGCCTTACTCATCTTCTTTTTAAGCTTAAGGCAATTATTCAATGCAATTTTATATATCCATGTATATATATTACTTTCACCTTTAAAACGGTCTATGTTTTGATATACCTGTATAAAGGTTTCCTGGGATACATCTTCTGCATCTTCTCTGCTGCCCGTTATTCTAAAAGCAAGGTTATATACCTTCTTACCATATTCGTCTATAAGTTCATTGATATCTATATCTCTCATTGTGATCTCCTGCATAGTAATTGATTTTAATTAAGATATGATTTTATAAATAGATTTTTTGTATAAAAAACAAAAGATATTGTATGCTAAACACATAATATTCTAGAGAAAATATCATGTCAAGTGTTATCTCTAATGGTCCTTCTTCGAGACATAGGTGCATAAAACAACCTCTCGACAGATAACTATAATAGTAAAGTCAATGTATTTCTTAACTGTTTTATTATAATACAAAACCGACTAGAATTATCTCCCAGTCGGTACATTACAGGCCATGGTCTAATACCATTTATGGCAATAATAAGTGTTTATACAGATTTAATAAGATATTGTTCAGCATAATCAACCGCCTCTTTGATAGTCTTGAAGAATTTATCTTCTCCGATTATCTCAACTAATTCCGCTTTCTTGAGTACGGAATAAGGTTGTTCATTAATGCCTGATATAAGAATTTCAATGTGTTTGTGATAGCAAATTTCTATCATTCTTCTAAATGCATTCAATGCAGTAGCATCCATTGCAGGGACATTTCTCATTCTAATAATTAAAACATTGGTTTTATCTCCAAGTTCATTTAAAGCAGTAAAAAATTTATGTGCGGCTCCAAAAAAGAAGGGCCCGTTGATTTCATAAATCATTATCTTATCAAATGTTTTTAGCAAATATTCTTCATTATTGTCTGCTTCATTTTCATCTTCTTCTGCCGCATCTAAGTTATTAATATTCACGTTTGTAACTTCACTCATTCTTTTCATAAATAAGAAGGCCGCTAAAACCATACCTATCTCAATAGCTTTAACTAAGTCAATCATAACCGTAATTGAGAAAGTAATCAAAAGCACTAAAATATCACTTTTAGGTGACTTAAAGAGCATTTTAAATTCACGCCATTCACTCATGTTATATGCTACGATGATCAGCACAGCAGCTAAAGATGTTAATGGAATCATCTTTGCTAAGGGCATAAATATAACCAAAATCAACAAAAGAGTCAAAGAATGTACAATGCCAGCAACAGGTGTTCTCCCACCATTTTTAACATTTGCAACTGTTCTTGCAATTGCACCTGTAGCAGGGATACCACCAAAGAAACCAGACATCATATTTGCTACGCCTTGAGCTACCAATTCCATATTGGATCTGTGCTTCCCACCAATCATACCATCTGAAACTACAGCTGATAATAAGGATTCAATTGATCCAAGTATTGCAATTGTAAATGCTGGCGCAATTAAATATTTGATTTTTTCAATTGTAAATATGGGCAATTCAAATTTTGGAAGTTGAGATGATATTTCACCAAATTTTGTTCCAATTGTGGCAACATTCAGGCCAAAAATTTGAACTATTATAGATGTAGCAATTAGGGCTACTAAAGCGCCAGGTATTCTTTTATTTATTCGAGGCCAAACCATTATGATCAGGAGAGCTAAAGAACCAACAATAGTAGTTTGCAAGTTTATTGCATCAAATGCCTTAAAGTATTCTTGCCATTTTGCCAAAAAATCTATTGGTACATTTTCAATAGGAAGGCCAAAAAAATCTTTAATTTGAGAAGAAAAAATTACTAAGGCGATACCGCTTGTGAATCCAGTTGTTATGGGGTATGGTATATATTTAATTATCCCGCCCAGCTTCATAACACCCATTAATATCATAATAATACCGGCTAGTATTGTTGCAATGGTTAAGCCTCCAATTCCAAACTCTGTTACGATACCAAAAACTATAATCATAAAGGCCCCAGTAGGACCTCCAATCTGAACTCTACTTCCTCCTAATAATGAAATTAGAAAGCCTGCAATTATTGCAGTATGCAAACCTTTTTCTGGCGATACGCCAGAGGCAATAGCTAACGCTATAGATAAAGGCAACGCAATAATTGCTACAATGATTCCTGCAGTTAAATCACTAAAAAATTGCTCTTTACTATAATTCTTTAGTGTTGAAATAATTTTAGGTTGTAATTTTGACAATTCAAGTCGCTTCTTTCTTCTTTATTTTTTCTAACTTGGAATTTACCGAACAGTCATATATTACTCCTCTAAAATATGAATTGCAATGTTTTTAATAGGAATGGCATCAACACTAAATAACATACTTTATAATATGCAAGTGGAAATTGTGTAGAAAAAAATCCTCCTCAATGACATTATCGAACTATTCTTGCATACTGTGCCTTGGTAATAAAATAAAATATCCCGTATACGATACCATACGCTCCGTACATAACAGCCGAAAAGGCAAGTACAGTAAAATAGGAATTATCCACTGGTATCATGTTGGAAAATACTATGGTATCTGCAGCTTTCATGGCAAACATGCTATGGACAATTCCAACCAAAAGTGGGATCAAGAAGACTGGGAGTAGCCTCTTTACGATTATTTTTTTCTCAAGTTGGCCGGCTATACCGATTTTCCTGAGCATTCTGTATTGGTGCCGCTCCTCCTCTGCCGCCATAATCTGTTTAAAATACAATAGGCTTGCTGTCATCAACATAAATACGGCACTCATAAAGAAGCCAATAAAGCAAACCAATCCGAAAGTCTCTAAGGCTTCAATATAATGGTTATATGCAACTCTAAAGCTTCCTGTGTTGCCAGATAGTATTTGTGTCAGTTCATGGGCTAATTCTCCTGATTTTAATGGATTTTCATAGTTCAATACAGTGACTTGGTCATAAGCTGACCCCTTTTCATCAACCTCTGAAATATGCCCCTTTTTAAGAAGTGCTTCAAAATCATCATCACTTAAAATAAGGGTATGCAATGCGCCAAAGGATACAATGCCAGATCTTAATGCGGCTGTTATACTTACTTCTTTATCAGGAAAGGTGAGTAGCTGTCCTAACATGGCACTTTCAATATCTTGATGCATATACGGATATGTGTACATTGCTTCCCCATGATTGATATGAACTGGTTTCAAATGACTTTTAGATAGAGCAACGAGTTTATTGTAGTCAGATTGTGAATATACTCTAAAATAATCTCTTTCACTGGATATATACTCTGCATTGCCAATGGTGACTGTTTCTATTTTGGGAACTGATTTGTACCGCTGGGTGGTATAACTTTCTGTCATTTTAGTATCATGCTTTTCAAAAGCTGCATACACTTTATCCAGTAATTCTTCCTGTCCCCCGTAGAAGTACATATCGTAACCAATAATGTCATATGTGTTATTCTCAATATTCTTATATAATGTAAATCCTGTTGCAATTGCTGTAGTAGCAACAGCAGACAGAACTGCGATAGTAGCCATAACAGAACCTATTGACTTCATTCTGTGAGAAAAAGCCGATGTTGCTATTAAATTAGCACCTTTGTAGTAATTATTCTTATTTCTTTTTATTAAATTCAAAACCTTAGGTAACCCGCCCCAAAAAAACAGATAGGTTCCGAAAATTACTAAAACAAGCACTGGTATAGAGGAGATTACTACCATCTGAGGATCGCCGCTGGCGGCCAGATAATATCCTGCCCCTATTGAAACAAGAGATAAAATCAGTAAAATCATTGATCCTTCAGATTTGCCTTCTGATACTTTATCTGCCTTGAATAAATCCACCAATTCAAATTTATTGATGACCCTTAAGCCCGATAAACCCATAACGCAAAATATAAATATAAAAAGTATTACGGTTATATAAATAGCTTTTGGGTCCATGGTAAAAGCTATACTGCCAGTAAAAGATGCCAAAGAAATATCCAGTAAAATCATTGCAATTAATTTCGAGAAAAATATGCCAACCCCTATTCCTATAACAAGTGCTATAGAGCCTACAATCATAGTCTCCAAGAAAAGCAATTTGCCTATTTTCCCATTTGTCATACCAAACAAAGCATAGGTGGAGATTTCTTTCTTCCTTGCTTTTATAAAGCTGTTATTAGAACTTAATAAAAAGAACATCACAAATACCATGATGATAATACCGAACCCTGTCAGCATAGATCTATATCTGGCATCATAAGTAAAGGCCATTATGACATATTCATTTTGCATAAGGGCAAGAAAAGAATATGCTGTAAAGATGCTGAAACTTAAAGAAAAAAAATACATAATGTATTTTTTGAAATTTTGCTTTATGTTACGAAAGGCTAATGTCCTTAGCGTCATTTCCCCTCACCCCCCAGCACACTCATAACCTCTATAATAGCGTCAAAAAATTTCTTTTTGCTATCGCCTGCATACAATTCGCTATATATCTCCCCATCACGTATGAACATGATTTTCTGACAATAACTTGCAGCAAATACATCGTGGGTTACCAGTAAAATTGTGGCCTTATATTCTTTGTTAATAAAGGTTAGGAGGTCAAGCAAGTCTTTCCCTGATTTTGAATCTAGGTTACCTGTTGGCTCATCGGCAAGTATCATTTTTGGGTTTGTAATCAAAGCTCGACATGCGGCAGCTCGTTGTTGTTCTCCTCCAGAAACTTCATAAGGGTATTTTCCAAGTACTTCTGTAATCCCTAAGTCCTGTGCAATTTGAAAAAGCTTATCCTCCATAACATTTGCCTCGTATCCCTTTAGGGCCAAAGGTAGTATTATGTTTTCCTTTAATGTCATTGTTTCCAAGAGATTATAGTCTTGGAAAATGAAACCTATATTCTTGATTCTATGTTCTGCAAGCTGATTTTTATTTAATGTCGCGATTTCTTTTCCGTCCATAATATATCGACCCGTTGTCGGTTTATCAATACTCCCCAGTATATTCAAAAGTGTTGTCTTTCCCGAGCCCGATGCACCCATTACACCGATGAATTCGCCTTCCTTTACTTCAAAGCTAATACGCCTAAGGGCGATATATTCCTTGGCGCTTTTTTTTGTTCCGTATGTTTTGCTGATATTCTCTACTTTTAGTATCTGCATTGGTTTTTCCTCCATATAATTATTCTCAAAATAATTATACTGTAGCTACAAACCTGGCAAAATCGAATTAGATGACATTTTTTGTTTTTAGCTTACATTTTTGTCACATGTGATGGATCGTTTGATTTTCATTAAAAGTTAAACTAAAAACTGTCCATTCGCCGTATTTAGATTGCACCGTCAATTTATGTCCTAATCTATCGCTCAATTTTTTTGAGTGATATAATCCATAACCCGTGGACTTCATCCCGTTCCTATTTTCAGATGATGTGTAACCTCTATTAAATATTTGACCAATATCCTTCTCCAAAATTCCTTTCCCGCTGTTTTTAATGGATATGGTGGTTTCATGTTCATTTTTTTTGGTGCTTATGACGATGGTGCCTTCAATAGGCGTATACTTAACGGCATTTGATAGGATTTGAGACAATATATATCCACTCCATTTTTCATCTGTTAAAACATCGTAATCCTCTTTAGAGAAGCAAATATTGATCCTATTATAGCTAAAAAAGTTAGAATAACCTTTGAGAGTTTGAGAAATCAACTTTTTAGTGCTGACTTTTGCTATTTTGTAATCATCATGAAGATTATTTGATTTAATCTCATAGAAAATTCTTTGTACCGACTCTTCTACCCTAAATAACTCTTTATCGATACTTTGGTAAAAGCTATCTGGAATATCATTTTCGTGATTTTCTAATATGAGTCTTGCAGCAGAAATTGGCACTTTGACATCATGCACCCATCTTGTGATAAATTCCAATTCCTCTGAAGATTTATTATATATATCTACCTTATATTTTTCATAGTCTACCACTAAGTTATAAACCAGTTGAGCATATTCTTTGTCAACAGGGTAGGCAAATTCATCTAAATCCTCTGAAGAAGCATTTAAACTGCAATACTTTTTAAATTTTTCTACACGGTTATTGAAAATCCAATAATCGATGGTTATAAAAATAACAAAAATCAATATCCATCCCATGATGATATAACTGGCGTTTGATGTTGTCATGTGAAAACTTCTATCCAATTTATAGATTAAAGCAGAAAATAGAAAGGCCGCTAAAGCAAATGTATAAGTTGCCCACCTTTCTTTTAAATAATTAATAAATTTCATATTAATCCATACCCCTCACCTTTGATTGTTTTAATATATCCTTCTAATCCAATTGTTCCTAATTTTCTTCGGAGACGATTTATATTAACAGTGAGGGTATTGTCATCCACAAAGCTTTCATCATCCCACAATGCTTTCATCAAACGTGCACGGCTTACAATCTTATCATGGTTTCGAATCAATATCGATAATATCTTGCACTCATTTCGTGTCAGTTCTATTTCCTCTTTACCACAAAAAACCTTTAAATGTTCTATATCTAATATCATATCCTTGTGCTGCAATATATTTAATGTATGATCACTATAGGAATAAGCTCTTCGCAATATCCCTTGTACTTTTGCAATCAGCAGATCCATAGAAAAGGGTTTTTCTATATAATCATCGCCGCCCTGTGTGAGAGCTCGTATTTTATCGCTGTCGGTATCTCTTGAAGATATAAAAATAATGGGCACATTAGATAATTGTCGGATCTTTCCACACCAATAGAAGCCATCGTAATAGGGTAAATTGATATCCATTAATATAAGATGAGGTTCAAAAGAAGTATAATGTGAGAATATATCATTAAAATCGTAAATACTTGCAGCTTTATACCCCCATTTATTTAACTTTTCCTCAATAATGGAGGAAATTGTTCTATCGTCCTCGACAATTAATATTCTGTACATCTATACTCACACCTCCTTAGAATTCTGTTCTCATCTGGCCTGCATGTCATCGGGGACGGTTCTTTTTGACACGATTTCTTTCAAGTTTATCTATGTACGAAGCTGTACCTTCGTTCTCCCCCAAAAAAACTTAATGTTCCCATTCTTCAAAAAAATCAAGAATTCGGTCGCTTGGCATCGCCATTCCATAAATATACTTTCGAAATATGTTCTCGCCACCACCCAAATTTATCCCCACGATCTCCATGTTTTCGTTTAGCAAAGCACTCCCGCTGCTTCCTTCAGATAGTACAGATGTATGCCTAATAATTGGATATTGTATTTCTCCTGCTTTATCGCCAAATGGCCTTGGTTTTCTACTGCTTACTTTTCCAGCTGTAACAATATTTCTTTTACCATATGGATTACTCATAGATGCAACTATATCGCCATACTTAGGTATTTCATCCGCAACTGATAGAACTGTATAGTCTTCATCAGCAATAAAACTAATTAGAGCTAAATCGTATTTATCGTTTGAGTATTCTATTGTAGCTTCGGGAAATTGCTGATAATAATTGATTATTCCCTGGTATTCTCCTCCGTTATTTATATAATCCTTAAAGTCAAGATCGTCATATCCCAGAATAATAATCTGAGTTTTATCTATATTATCAAGTTCTTTAATCACATGCTCGGCTGTAAGCGCATAGTACTTATTATTTTCCTTACGAATAATGACGCCACTAGCACCTGCTGAAACCGATGTGGAACTAATGTTTCCATCATTATTTCTATAATTAAGTTGAACTATCTTTATATTTGCTGAAAGTACATATTTTCCAACCTTTTCTATAAATTCACTATTCATCCTTTGGTTTAAGAAGGATTTAATTGAGGGAAGAAAAAAAGAAATGATAAGAATTAAAACAACCATTATTCTGAGAAATACTGTTTTTTGTTTTGTTTTCATTTACATTCCCTCCATTATTGCTTGAATATTTATTCGTTTTTAATACATCGAACCATAATATGATAATGCCCAGTTTTACTTTCTGCTCTTGCTTGTCGTGGCATATTATCACCCCTAAATGATTATATCTTAATTGTAAAAAATGTAAAATGCAAAGAAGAACTTAAATTCGTGATTTTTAAGTTGCACAATTATCAAACAAAAAGAACCGCCCCTTATGTTTCAAAATGTCATTTTGCTCTCAGTAAACATAAAATATTAGTAAATCAGAATGAAAGGAATGAAAAGAATGTGGCTGAGAAAGCTATATTGGTTGTTAATTAAACCTTTTTTGGTCGTAAGAGATGTTAAGCTTGAGTGTTTACTAGGTCCACTGCCCCCTATATTAAGATATTTAAAGGCTTTTATAATTCGTAAGGCTGTAGCTTTATTTTATAGAAATAAACCAATAACACGTCACCCATGCAACGGGGATGAAGAACAGTATCCGAATAAGATTTCTAGTTTCTCAAAAGCACTTCCTCACGATGAATTAGGACATGTAAATGTAAATGCTTATGAAAGATATATAGATATTTTGGATTCAGGCAAACCTAAGAGGTTTGAAGAGCTGCGTCTAGGAAGTGTTAGAAAATTGGTTAATCCTCAAGCAGCTTATGCTTATGAATTAATTGGTCCTGATAGCCATCAACTAGTTACTCCTTCAGCACCAAAATTTAGTAGTGCTGAGTCTGCAGCAGAAATGGTAGAGTTATACTGGCAGGCCCTGACCCGGGATGTTCCTTTTGAAGAATATGATAATCATCCACTTACCATCGCTGCCGCAAGAGAACTTTCAACATTATCTGACTTCCGTGGCCCAAAAGCAAATGGTAGGGTGACACCTGAAACATTATTTCGTGGGGATGTGTCAGGAGTTCTAGTTGGACCTTACGTTTCACAATTTTTATGGAAAGATGTGCCATACGTAAGTGCAACTTTAGAGCAACGCTATCAAACAACATTACCGTGTGATGACCATCTCACTAATTATAGGGATTGGTTAGCTGTCCAAAATGGGCAACTACCTCCTACACAAAATAGGTTTGATCCAGAACCACGATATATTCGAAATGGACGAAATCTAGGCGAATATGTTCATAATGACATCACTATAGAAGATGGGGTAACCCCAGCTTTAATATTATTAAGTTATGGTGACCAGGCCTTAGACCGTGGGAATTCTTATCTTAACTCTAGTTCACAAGAAGGATTTGCAACATTTGGAAGGCCTCACGTACTAGATTTTGTAACAAAGGCAGCACGACCAGCTCTTGAAGCTGCATGGTTTCAAAAATGGCTTGTCCATCGTCGTCTGCGTCCTGAGGAGTTTGGTGGGCGTATTCATAACAAATTAAAAGGAAGAGCGAATTACCCAATACACCCTGATGTTCTAGCATCTGAAGCATTGGCACTTACTTTTGAAAAGCACGGATCATATTTATTACCTCAAGCATATGAAGAGGGATGTCCAACACACCCTGCCTATCCAGCAGGACATGCGACGTTTATTGGGGCTATGGTGACAATGTTAAAAGCATTCTTTAATGAATCATTCATTATCCCTGATCCAGTCCTAGCTAGTAGTGATGGTCTGTCCTTATTACCTTATGGAGGGGAACTAACAGTTGGTGGAGAGTTGAATAAACTAGCATTCAATATTTCACTTGGAAGAGATGCATCAGGAGTTCATTACCGAAGTGATGGTGTTAGTTTAATGTTAGGTGAAGAAATTGCCATTGCGATCTTACGTGATTACAGAAAAACGTACAATGAAGACTTCAGAGGATTCTCTCTTACAAAATTTGATGGTACGAAAATAGAAGTTTAATAAATTTTATTTTACTATTTGTAATTAGATTTGTGGTAAAATCAAGTGTATTAAACTAAGGGAGGCTGATAGTATCTTACTTATTAAAAATAATGCAAGAGGCGTAGTCATCGCTGCACTTCTTGCATCTTTATCTATTTTTATAAATGATCTTATTCCATACCATTTTATAGGTGTGGGTGTTTTTGCACTCATCATGGGTATGCTATTAAACCCTGTGGTTACCAAGTACCCTTCACTAGAAAAAGGTTTTAATTTTACCTCCAAAAAAATCCTCCGCTTTGCTATTGTACTTATGGGAGCTACCCTTAGCTTCAAGCAGGTTTTAACAGTAGGCAAATTTTCTTTAATTGTCATGATATTTACTCTCTTGACGGCTTTTGGCGGCGGATACTTGCTTGGCAAGCTTTTTAAAATGGATTGGAAGCTCTCAGGGCTTATATCCGCAGGAACCGGCATATGCGGGGCTTCTGCGATCGCAGCCATTGCACCAACCATTGATGCAGATGACAGCCATGTGGCCTATGCCATCTCTGCCACCTTTATTTTTGATGTGTTCATGGTCATACTCTTTCCCATAATGGGCGCTTACTTTGGAATGACAGATTTAGGATATGGGCTTTGGACTGGAACTGCAGTGAATGACACTTCTTCTGTTGTGGCAGCAGGCTATGCTTTTTCAGATATGGCCGGCAACTTATCGGTTATTGTTAAGCTTACGCGTACTTTGTCCATTATACCTGCTGTCCTCATTTTTTCCTATATCAATGAACACCTTACAAATGTTGAATCAACCTCTATAAAAAAGAAAAAATTAGACCTGAAAAAGTTTTCCCGTGGTTTATTCTCCTGTTTCTTGGAGTTGTGGCCATAAAAAGTACTGGATTCATCCCATACCCCGTCAGCAGTTCAATTTCAAGTATAAGCAAATTCTTAATGGTAATGTCACTGGGGGCAATAGGGCTTAAAACGAATTTCGCAAAACTCGTAAAATCGGGATTCATTCCTATGTTGCACGGATTCACTCTTTCCGCACTCGTAGTAATCGTTTCTTTTTTAGTTCAGATGGCTTTAGGACAAGTTTAATGTATAAGGATTAATTCCCGATATCCCTTCACTTCGTCCCGCTCTATAGACTGTGTCGATGGGGACAGTTCTTTTTGACACGATTTTTTCGCAAAAATGTGTTTATATCTTGAGTGCGGTAAGGATTCATCCCCTGACATTCGAAAAAGGCATCCATAATCTTTAAATATTTTTTGTACAGTATTTGCAAATTCAATGAGATATGCGTCTCCTTCAGGATGTCCATATTGATCATTAACTAATTTAATCTAAATCAATAAAATTAATCCAATTACAGTTAATTAGGGACAAGTTTTCTGCCATTTACCGCACCACACGCATAAAAAAAGACACCTCCTTATGAAGTGCCTTTAACCAAGATTATATGTTTATTCATTGCATTTTTTCTTTACTGGAATCCAAATTTCGCTTCTATATTTTGAATCACTTGTATCCTTACTTTCATTCCATAAAATTTCAGGTCCTTCAATGGCTTCATACCCTGATGAAGGGAACCACTCTGAATATATCCTTCCCCATACATCCTGAAGCGTTTCTGGAAATGGTCCAATGGATTCAAAGACCGCCCAAGTAGCCGCTTCAATTTTCAAGATATCAAACTTAGCAATGTCATCACGAGTTGTCGCTACTCCAATATAGTGATCCAATTCACCTTTTTCTTCCATTCTTCCTTCAGAAAAGTTAGTTGAAGCACTAATAATACCTGATGGCTCCATATGCGAAAGTGCTTTTAAGTCTTTAATAACTTCTGATGTTAATAATTGATACATTTTAGCAATCTCTGGGTTAACACCATTAAAAACTATAGGAACTCTCTTCTTAAATCCAACCAACTTAAATGGTTCTTTTTCAACAATACGATAATTCATTTCGAATCCTCCTTTAATTGATAACTGAAAGGTCATTCTAGGATAAGCTTTTACTTTTTGATTCTCACTTCTAGCATTAGAAGGTAAAACGCCATGTATGGAATGAAAAGCACGCGAGAATGAGTCAGCTGAGCTATAACCATACTTGACAGCAATATCGATAATTCTCAAATTGCTATCTTTCAAATCAAGTGCAGCCAATGTTAGCCTTCTTCTTCGAATGTACTCTGACAAACTGATACCAGCTAAAAAAGAAAATATTCTCTTAAAATGATACTCTGAACAGTAGGAAAGCTTAGATAATTTACTGCAGTCAATATCATCTGTTAAATGCTCTTCAATATATGCTAATGCATTATTCATGCTACTTAAAGAATCCATTAAACAACCTCCTTTCATCAACTATATTATCAAGGGATACATATCTACATCCGATATTCTGTGTAAAGTTTAGTCGACTGGAATTTAACTTCTTTTACTAATTTCATCTGTTATCAATGATTTTGAGATATGTATTGCTTTTATCATGTTCTTGAAGCGGGTGTGATGAGAGGCACCCTCCGTAAATTTTAGCTGTGCTTTTTCACATTTGCTGATAATTGAAGACACGGGTCGTAGTGCTTCTATTAATTCTTCTTTTGTATATTTGTCCACAACATTTTCATCTGTTATCAATGATTTTGAAATATACAGTGCTTTTATCCTGTTCTTAAGGAGTGTGTGCTGAGAGGTACCCTTTACAAATTTTAACTGTGCTTTTTCGCATCTACTGATAGTTGAAGAAACAATTTGTAGAGCTTCTTCCAATTCTTCTTTTGTATATTTGTCCATAACATCACCCCTGATCATTTTCACATAATATGCCCCGACCTCCAGTGGGGCATATTCAGCATTTCCAGTCGATTTTAGCCGGGTTTAGCTCGTTCTCCAAGGCAACGGCACGCAGGGCGGCTTCCATACGTCCGCACTCTTCGGCAGCGCATTGCTCGATTTGTTCCCACGGTGCGTCAGTCCCGATCTGGTCATAAGCGACCGCTATCGCTCCATAAAAGGCAAGACCGATACAATGCCGTGCTGAATGGATGGTCGATGCGCATTGACCTATTGTCCTCGCCGCCGCTTGTGCAACAGGATTTCCCTCTGCTTCACGGGCGGCCCCATGGCACTCGAGGATTGCCGATTTCGCCTGGGGCAGTTTGATTGTACCTGCCAGCCATTGGCGGGCAGCGTTTAAAGCGTTTTGCGGACGCAAGTCATCCGGATAGTACTTGCGCCACAGCGGTAATATAATCCGTTCGGAATAATCAACCGCCCAAATCCCAAGTGTTGCCTTACTCTGCGTTTCAATTAGTTTCATAAGTGACTGAATATACGGCGCATTCCAATCACTTAGCATCTTTCTTGCTTTTGACATACTCATCCTCCTTATTTTCTGTCATTAGTTTCACAGACATCCAATCTGCTCTGTCACGAGGGTATAACATCTAACCTGCTCTGTCACCAGACTATTACATCTAATCCGCTCTATAGCACTCAAATTCGCTTGCTTTGACTTGTTCCCACAGGACGATACAATCACAGTTTTGAGGTTCGGCTTTTTTGCACATCTACTTCTCCATCCTTGACATCAACACTACGCACTCCACATGCCTTGTGGCTTCACTCCAGATGTACTAGCTCCTTTAACTATACCATTTGATAAATTTTAAAAACACTATGAATTTAGATAGAAAATAGGTTGTTTTTGAAATTGATTGCCTTTCTTTAGAAATTTTACAACAACCCATCTCTTTTTATATTCTTTTTTTCTCGAATGTAGAGGGCACTTTCTAACACATGCAAAACACCTTAGGCAAAGCTCCTCATTTATTTCGAGTGTGCTATCATTAATAGCATTCATAGGACATATCTTTATACAAGCCCCACATTTTGTACATGCTACGCTGTCAACTGTAGGCTGTTTTGTAAAAAGCCTTGCACTATTTGGAGGTAGTATCCTTGCAATTAAAGGAAATTCTCCTTGTGGAATTTTAATCTGTATATTTGTAATATCATCAATTAAATTCAAACTTTCAAATATTTTTTCTCCGAATAGTATTGACAACTCTAAGTCTTTTTTATTTGGCCTGCCTTCTGCAACCGGAACTTCTTCGGTTGAAAATGAATGCTCCCCTATGAATGAAGCAGCTCCTACCACATTCATATTCTTTTTAGCACATAGTTCTTGTAACTCATTTAAAGCAACCCCACTTCCAATATTTCCGTATACGCTGACAAGGATCACCGGTTTACCATATCCATTAATATTATTTAAAACATTATTCAAGAAGCAAGGAATCCTTTCCTCATAGACTGGCACCCCAATAATAACTATGTCTTCTTCTATATCTATCCTTTGTAAGTTTCTGACTCGAGGTACAGTTAAGTCTAGGGTATGTGGTTCTTCAATATTAAGCCCTTTACAAATTCCATCGAGTATTTTCTTGGTCGTGCCGGTAGTAGAAAAATAAATTAGCTTTGCAGTTTTAATATCCATAGTTTCACCTTTCACCTCACATTTATCTAGTGATTACAATTTTACCGTTTACTCTTTATTGGTATTCTTATAAGCCAAGCCATTCTCTAAGAAATCAATATAATATTTTAGATATTCCATTATTTCAGCGGTATATTTCGAGTCTATTTTTACATCCATATTCAATAAAAAGTCACTAAAGTGGATAAGCATATATACAAGCAATTGGGAAATAAATTCCTCAGGAATGTCATTACGTAGATTCTGCTGCTCAATATTTGCTTTTATAAGTGGATTCAAGTATTCATTTGTTTTATTGCCGACTATAGCTTCAATTTTTTTTCTAATATTTTGATTGGTTTCATTGGCGACCCTTGCACTAAACATTACGTACTTGGGATAGGTTAATCCAAATTTAACTGATGCTTTAATCTGAATTCTTAGTATCTCAAAAAGAGAAGAATCATTGTTTATACTTTCTACTTCATTTGCTTTTTCCTGTAAAAATCTTATTTTTTCTTTAGCAACTATGTTAATTAATTCCATATACAACTCTTCTTTACTACTAAAATAGTGATAAAATGTTCCTTTACTAGTATTTGAATTCTCAATGATGGAATTTATTGAAGCTCTATCATAATCATATTTACCAAATTCTTCTATCGCTGAGTTTATAATATCATCCTTCTTCATTTGTTTCACTCCTCGCTGCATTCATTATCTATACCTTTTAGGATATGCTGTCTCAATAGTTTAAACTTGGTAGCACCTGTGGCATGACCAAAAGGTATTAGGCTCACTTGTCTAGGGTTAAAGTCTAAACTTTGAAGATCATATTTAATTATCTGGTCATGTTTAGCCATCAGCGGAAAAAGGTTCTTTTGTTCCATCTTCCTAATGTCGTCTTCAAAGTTTAGTGCATATCGAAGTTTATCCGGATTCATTTTGCCATTAGCTGAAGTTACTTTTGAATAAGCCGAATTTATAAACACATCTCCTATTCGTGCACCAGATAATAATGGCTTATAATAATCAGCCGTATTATAATATGCGAAATGCAAATTTGTAACAAAGCCACCTAAGCTTGTTCCTGTAACAATAATTTTATTATTACTTATCCTTCTAATTTGATTAGTTAAGTTTTCTACTATTAATGTAGAGGCAGCAACCATTAAAGTATAGTTAGATAAACAGCTTATGCTCTCTAAAAACTCCTTATTGTTGTGATTAAACAAAGCTTGGATTGCTATAAGATTAGCTTTAATATTACTTTTATTCTTCGCCAAAGTTCTATTAAAGCTATAATCATACCCTCCTTCCGCTGCTCCATGATGATAAATAATCGTAGGATATTGTATACCCTTCCATTGTTCTATTCTAAAAGCGGCTTCATTAGTAACTCCGTCATACTGAACTTTTATAGGGTAATAACCCTCTCCATTTATTTCTGGAATCTCTAATTTTACGTAATTAAACCAGTCTTTTATTTTTCGGCTTTCAACCTCTTTAGAGAAATATTTCTTACGTATTAGTGTACTGCCAATGCTCATGCTTAAATTGTCAACGAACTCATATAGACCCATCTTTTTCACTCTTTTCTTTATAAAATATAATAGACCACATAGTCTAGACTATGTGGTCTATTATATTGCTGATTATTTTATTTGTCAATACCACTCTTCTACATCCCTGTTATTCTGGATAGCTGTCTTATGGAAACTCTCCTCAAGGTGTGAATTATCAGTTTACTTTTTCATAATGAGGCGCATAAAGTATTGTACCCTCTTTATCCGTTATAATTACCTCACCCAGCCACATCCATTCATTTTCCTGTATCCGATCTGAATTTTCATTCAGCTCAAATTTGTCTATAATTGTCTTATGATGAAGTCCCAGACTATCTGTAGCCGTGTTTTGTTGCCACAGACCGGGCATAATATCCATTCATATTTCACACTCTACCATTCCCTCCCTTTTACTTTGTTTTATCCGTAACCTTTTTCATGGCCTTGTTAACTTCTTGGTTAACATATTCTTGACAGATATCAGCGTATGTTTTTGAATCTTTGATTAGATCGTCGCAGAAAGCCGCTACGTCACTGCCCGTCA
>JADQBM010000034.1 GCA_016278615.1 Clostridia bacterium
TCTTATGACATAGATTTTACTCTTACAAAGTGGATTTTAATTTTTCATTCCACCTAATTTACCTATTTCAAGAGCACAGGCACAAAGGATATCTATATAGCCCAAGTTTTCAGAAGCAACTTGGGCTATTGGTATGGTTTTTATTTATTACTTCTTCTCCATATCTTCATTTTCTCAGCTGATTTTATCAACTCTTCTCGAAATTTTGGGTGTGCAACGTCAATGATCAATTCTGCTCTTTCCCAGGTAGAACGTCCAGCTAAATTTGCAATGCCAAATTCTGTCACAAGATAATACGCTTGGCTTCTTGGATCTGTTATAATTCCTCCTAAAGGAATGTTTGGAGCAATTCTGGATTTGATCTCCATGGTTTTTTTATCTGTATAAGTAGAGGCCATACAGATAAAACTCTTTCCCTTTCGTGACATGAAACCGCCTGTTAAGAAATCCAATTGCCCACCGGTCCCACTAATTTGCCGTGTAGCTGATGATTCAGCATTTACCTGTCCATAAAGATCCACCTCGACACAATTGTTTATGGTTATCAATTTATCGTTTTGAGCCATAACTTCAGGGGAGTTGGTATAGTCTACTGGGTAAGATGCAAGCCCAGGGTTTTCATCTATCCACTCATACAATTCCTTTGAGCCCATACAGAAAGACCATACACCCTTGCCTGAATCTATATTCTTTTTTCTATTGGTCAATTTTCCACTTTTAAAAATTTCTAAATATGAATCCGCTAACATTTCAGTATGCATTCCCAAATCTTTCAAATCGGAATCTGCTATCATTTTTCCCACTGCATTAGGCATACTTCCAATTCCAAGTTGAATCGTTGAACCGTTTTCAATTTCTTTAACAATATTGGCTGCCACAGCCTTATCTGTTTCACTGATGATTGGAGATTTTAACTCTACAATATCTGGATTGTCTCCCTCAACAATCATATCAACTTCCGAAATATGAATACATTCTTCTCTACCACCCATTGCTCTTGGATAGTTTGCGTTGGTCTCTAAGATGACTACTTTGGCTTTATCTAATATGGCTTTTGTAGCAGAATTTGATAGGGAAGAATTAAAGTATCCATGTTTGTCCATGGGTGTCACAGATGCAATGGCGACATCTACATCAAGATGATTTCTATATAACGCTGGTTTGTTTCTATAAACCATGGGAATATAATCACATAAACCTTGATCATGAAGTCTTCTTTCATATCCGCTAAAATGCCAGCTCATGTATACAAAGGTTTCTCGATTGGGGTCCATATCAAGAATTTTCAAAGGACTTAAAGACAAAAGACCCCTTACTTTAATATCTTTCAGCTCTTCTTTTCTGTCAGCAAGGGCTTTGTCTACAAGGTTTGGCATGTTTAATCCAAAACTATAATCTACCCAATCCCCGTTTTTCACGACCTGAGCAGCCTCTTCTGGTTTTCTTAATTTCTTCTTATACTCTGAATAATAGTCCATTTCACACAATCCTTTCTCAACTCAGATGATTGTTAATTTTTTATTTATGTTATTTATTGTACAATAAATTGAGGTAAAATGAAATAAAAACTCGAAAAAAGATAAAAAAACCTATACCCCTTTTGATACCAAGCATTTTTGGGTAACCTTTATGCTAAATATTTTTAGATGCATTGCTTTTTTTGAGTTTTGCACTAGCAATATTTTTTATAGCGATGAAAAATACGGGCTTATTTTGTTAAATATTTATTAATCTTGTTATCTTAAAAACCCTGAAAATTTATTTTCAGGGTTTTTAAGCTTAAATGTTTATTTTATTACGAGTTATTAAAGCACATCATTTAATTCATCCAATGAATATTTTGAAAGCATCATACTTTCCATGGTCCTTACTTTTTCTTTTCTAAAATCTATTTTCAAAAGCACAGAAGCAATGTTTATAATGGAATCCATAATAGGTGTTTCCACTCCTATTTGTTTTCCCAATTCAGACATAAATACAAGACCATAACCAACATCTTCCAACATATATCTTTGGTCTAACTGGGGTTGAGCCTTAATTCCTTTAAATGCTTCTCCTTTTTGATAACCGTTTTCATAATCTGCTTCTTCTAAATACCCTTGCTTGAAGTCTGATTCTGGAACAGAAATCAAATGAATGCCCATTTTTTTCCCTAGCGCGATTCTTTCGTTATCTACAGCTTCCATGAGCCGCCCTACTGCTGGTGTAACCCCTTCTTCGTAAAAGTAAAAATCCCCTTGTGTCCTTTCAATAAGGCCTACATTCATTAATGTAACTGCAGGGTGTATGACAGGGTTATCATTTAGCAAGGTCGTATGAAGTATGTTTTTTCCACACACAATATTAGGATATAAAGTCGTGGATAATAGTTTGTAAACTTTTTCTGTATACTTGCTAGGTTGCGCTGCAATATGGTATCCTGCACGAAGCTTTAAGAACACCTTAACTCTTCCTGGTTCAATAGCCCTACAAGCATATGGCAATGTGGAAGTTTCTGCGACAATAACATCATCATCTTCAACTTTTTTGCCAATGGCTTTCTTGAAAATCATGCTTCCCCCGCAAGATCCGGGACAAACTATAAATATCTGGCCCTTCTTTACAAATGGTTTGCATGCTTTACCAAAAGCTTCGGTACTAAAAGCAGGCCCTACGACAAAAACCAAATCTGCGCCCTCTAATACTTTTTCTATATCGTGTCCGGCGTATGCTATTTTGCCAAACCCTTCTATGGCTCCTTCTAAAGTAATCCCACCCTTTTCTCTAATACCATCCAAATTCTTTGGGAATTCTTTAAAGTCAAACATATTAACTTCGTGTTCTGAAAGCGCCCAATCTGCTGCTAATGTACATCCACCATTTCCTGAGCCTAAGACAGCTATTTTCATAATTTTTTCCTCCTTTTTTTGTGTTAAAACGATTATGCTCATTATGTCTAATCATAAAGAGCTATTGGCAATTATTTTATTTCAATTAAAAAACTAATGAACAATTGCACCTTTACTGAATTAATAACACATAAAGAAGCCTTGCAAATTATAAACAAAGAAAAAATAGAGTGAAAATGTATTGCGGAAAAAATGTAATAATATATGTGATTTTTTTAAACGAAATTTTGAAGTGTAGAATCAGTTGGAAGGATCAGTTGGAGATGGGCTTAATTTTTTCCACACATAAATATACTTTGTATATCCTATGGTGTGTTTATAATAATATAGCCGTTTTTTGTGTGCATAATTCAATAATTCTTTTAATTATACTCCCTTATTATACCACATATTCCTTATCATGTGTAGCCTTATTGGATATTTCCGGGCTATTTTACCTTTTAGGGTTAAAAAAATAATAAGTTCCCCATACGTTGAATCATCAACATCTAAGGAACTTAATAATTGGAGGCGACACCCAGATTCGAACTGGGGGATGAAGGTTTTGCAGACCTCTGCCTTACCACTTGGCTATGTCGCCATAAATTATATTCTATGTCATTTAAATAAAAATTGGTGACCCATCGGCGGTTCGAACGCCGGACACCTTGATTAAAAGTCAAGTGCTCTACCAACTGAGCTAATGGGTCGAATTTGGTGATGATTTGGCTAGGGCAGCAGGATTTGAACCTGCGAATGACGGAGTCAGAGTCCGTTGCCTTACCACTTGGCGATGCCCCATCATCAAGTAGATTATTAGGTTATTGGGGTGGATGATGGGATTTGAACCCACGCATGCAGGAGCCACAATCCTGTGTCTTAACCACTTGACTACACCCACCACGTTTGTTTAATGAAGAATGAATAATGAAGAATTGTGGTTAATTTTGCTTCGCAAAATTTTCTTCATGTGATAATGTCCTGGGTCGGCTTCATGACGAAATCAGAGATTTACATTGTCTCGATGACAAAATCAA
>JADQBM010000076.1 GCA_016278615.1 Clostridia bacterium
TTTTAGAAGCTATAGCACCCGCCTTTTGCACGGCAACATTTTCACCAGATACGACGATTTGCCCCGGATAATTATAGTTGGCACATTCTATAATCCCTTCTTTAGACGCCTCATTTATAATTTCATTAACAATGTCTCTTTCAAGCCCAATTATTGCAGCCATGGCGCCAATCCCTATGGGGACTGCTTCCTGCATAAACATGCCCCTTTTTCTCACCAGCTTAATGGCATCAGTAAACTCCAATGCTCCAGACATCACTAATGCGCCATATTCACCAAGACTTAATCCAGCCATGATATCTGGCTTTATTCCTTTATTAAATAAAATCTTTGCAATGGCAACATCTATTGTTAAAATAGCCGGCTGTGTATTTTCTGTTTTCCTTAACGCTTCATCTGGACCATAAAAACACAAATGTTTCATGTCCAAGTCAAGGGCCTCAGAAGCAAACTCAAGTGTCTCTTCTACTTCAACATACTCCTGGCATAAGTCCTTACCCATTCCCACATACTGAGATCCTTGTCCTGCAAACAAAAAGGCTTTTTTCATGGTTTTCACCTCACTTATTCCACTGAATAATCGCAGCACCCCAAGTTAATCCTGCACCAAAACCAACTACAAGGATGTGATCGCCTTTTTTGATATGCCCTTTTTTAACGGCTTCATCCAAGGCAATGGGAACTGAAGCAGCTGAGATATTTCCGTATTCCTGTATATTCACATACACTCTATCCATAGGTATATTCATTCGTTTTGCTGCATTATTAATAATTCTCAGATTTGCTTGATGTGGAACAAGATAATCGATATCATTTAAAGTTAAGCCACTTCTTCTAATGGCTTCTTCAGAAACTTCTACCATTTTTCTCGAAGCAAATTTAAATACTTCACTCCCATCCATTACGACCGAGTGCAATTTTTTATCCACAGTTTCATGTGTAGCCGGCATTCTGGTTCCTCCTGCAGGCATATAAAGGAATTTTCCCCCTGTGCCATCTGCACCCAAGGCTGTTGATAGGATTCCACCTTCTTCTACACCTGAAACCACAGCTGCGCCGGCGCCATCTGCAAAAATAACAGCCGTTTTTCGATCTTCCCAATTAAGAAGCTTTGATATGACTTCAGCGCCGATAACTAGCACTGTTTTCGCTTGACCGGATAAAATAAATGCCTTAGCAGTTGTCAATGCATAAATGAAACCGGAACAGGCAGCACCCAAATCAAAAGCAGCTGCATTAACAGCCCCAATTTTTTCTTGAATAATACACGCAGTTGATGGAAAATTCATATCTGGGGAAAGTGTAGCCGTAATAATTAAATCTATCTCTTCAGCCTTTACACCCGCATCCAAAAGTGCAGCCTCAGCAGCTTTTGCACCTAAATCAGATGTTGCTATATCCTTTTCCGCAATTCTTCTGCGTTCAATTCCTGTTCGCTCTACAATCCAGTCATTGTTTGTATCCATTATTTTTTCTAAATCAAAGTTTGTTACAATTCTCTCCGGTAAGTAACTACCCATCCCAATAATTCCTACTGATTTATTCATCTTTACCCTCCTTTGAATCGTTACCCTGAAGCATCACAATCTCATCATGGATGATATCCACCACATTGTTTTGAATATATGGAATCGCTTTTAAAATAGCATTTTTTACTGCTTTCGCTTCTGATGAACCATGCATTTTTACCACTGCACCTCTAACCCCCAAAATAGGGGCCCCGCCATACTCAGAATAATCCAACTCTTTTTTTAAATCTTTAAGCTTCCCATATAGAATTAAAGCTCCTATTTTTGCAACTAAGCTTTCTTTTAATTTATTTTTCATTAATTGAATAAATGAGAGTGCCACGCCTTCAGATAATTTTAATATCACATTACCAACAAACCCATCACATACAATAACATCTGCAATACCATTTTGTAGTTCCCGGGCTTCAATATTACCTGTAAAGTTTAAACTCGTCTTCTCAAGTCTCTGATAGGCATCTTTTACAACAGATGTCCCTTTGTTTGCTTCAATCCCAATATTCACAAGCCCCACTCTGGGCCTGCTAATATTCAATACCTTTTCACAATAAATACTGCCCATTATAGCAAATTCTACTAAATTATTTGCCTTACACTCTGCATTTGCCCCGGCATCCACCAAGAGACATGCCTTTTTAATGGCTGGGTTTGGATACACAGCCGTAAGTGAAGGACGATCAATTCCAGGAATTCTTCCTAAAATTAGTAATGCACCAGTCATCAGGGCGCCAGTATTCCCAGCAGAAATAAATCCATCAATTTTCTTCTCTTTTAACAGATTCATCCCAACAACCATAGAGGAATCTTTTTTACTCCTTATTGCTTTTACAGGTTGGTCATCGTTGGTAATAATATCCGTTGTATGCACCACTGTAATTTTGGAGTGAATATATGTATACTTTTCCAATTCTGACTCTATAAGATTTTTGTCTCCAATGATAACAATATCTCCAGACATCTCCTCAAGAGCGTCAATGCAACCTTTTACAATTTCATATGGGGAATGGTCTCCACCCATGCCATCCACTGCAATTTTCATAATTCTTCCTCCTTCAACTCATTTAATAGGGGAACTAATATGAATTTCCCTCTGAAAACCTGTTCCTGTTTTACTGTTATTTTAACGTGTACGATATAATCTTTATTTCTCTGACTAAACACTTCTGCTTTAGCAACTAATTTGTCTCCCACACTGACAGGCTTGCTATATTTCATATTGGCAACTCCTGTCAAGGCGGCTTTTGAGTTAATAACTGCCAATGCCAAAGACTCTGCCATTGAAAAAATGTAATGACCTTTAACAATATCTGTTTTCTTGAAGGTCATCTCCCGATTCGCTTCTAAGAATGAAATGCCTTGTTGATTAACTTCTAATTCTATGATTTCTCCAATAAGCTCGGATATTCCTAAACCCACTATTTTTGAATAATTTTTCTGTGCGGCTGCCCGCATTCTTTCTCTTAGCTCAGGAATTCCCATCTCAAGTCGATCCAATCGTATTGTTTGAATACTAACCTTAAAGATTTCACTTAACTCTTCATCAGACACAAAAGGCGTTTCTGTAATCATCTTTTTTAATTCATATTGCCGTTCATTTTTCTTTGTTTTTATTTTCAATTTTTTACGCCTCCACAGTTATTAGTACCTGGTACTAATAGTATATATAACATTCATAATAATTGCAATAAAAAAACCCATATTGATTTTCCCCTAAAGGTCATATCAAATAGGATTTCTTTAAATCAACGTATATATTCCATTACAAGCTTGTCCTTAAAGCCCAACGGTCCTTACATAACCCAAGATTTTACTCAGGTAAAATCTTTCCTAACTATTATCTATTATCTGTTATCTGTTATCTGTTATCTTCGTCCTCCTCTTCCTCACAATTTTCCATCTTTAACACAGACACTTCAAAGGCAACTTTAGTTTCTACGGAATCCTCATCTATCTTCTTTTTATAGGTTCTACTTTGTATGCGCCCCCACACCTTAATATGAGAGCCCACATCAAGGGCTTGAGAAAATTTTGCATTTCTTCCCCAGGCAATACAAGGTATGTAATCTGATTTGTTATAGGCCCTATTGACCGCAAGCATAACATCGCATATTTCTCTTCCCAAAGGAGTCAAACGATAAATTGGCTTTTTGCAAACATACCCTTCAAGAAAAATTTTATTGGGATTTTTAA
This sequence comes from Clostridia bacterium, assembly GCA_016278615.1. GTDB lineage: Bacteria > Bacillota > Clostridia > Peptostreptococcales > JAAYPU01 > Soudan-22. The sequence goes on from JADQBM010000076.1 coordinate 3,720, forward strand.
TGGGCTCATCTAAAGAGATGCTATTAATCTCCCGAGCAAATACAGTTATGACTAAGCGATTTTTTTCCTCTTCAATCTTGTTATAGGTCCTCAATTGTCCATTAATCTGCACATAAGTTTTTTCCTTTAAATCCATATCTATAATGAGTCTCTCCGATACTGTTACTGGGATAATATCACAATATCCACTTAATCTTTTAACTTTTAATTGGAAGGTATAAAAGCCCTCACCATAAGATTTATGGCTTATTACAGGCTCTGAACATATTTCTCCAGTAATGATGCTCGTATTGGTTGTAAGATTGTTGTCCCCCATTTTTCCACACTCCCGTATCTTTAGTACAGCGTTCTCTAAATACCTACGCTTCCTATGGTCTGTTTTACGATTATACTGCGTCAAAGAAACTTGACGTAGATCCTACTACGCCTGCATTTCTTTTTCTTGCCTAATCAAAAAACAACCTCATAGTATTACCCAGTTATTTAGAGAACGATGTACGAGTAATCTCTCAATATCTTATTCAGCCCTAAGGCAAAATATGAACAAATCAACTTAACTTTTAATTGGATTTACATTGTCTTCCAGTATGGTCCATGAAATAGTTGTCTCTTAAGATCAGTTCTCCTATGGGAACAATCTCATATCCTTCCGATGTAAGTTTATCTAAAATAGGCGGCAGATAATCTAATACGTACTCCGAATTATTATGAAATAAAACAATGGAACCGTTTCTCACATTTCGTACAACTCTATCTACAATTTGTATGCTTCCAATCTGCTTCCAATCAAGGGAATCCACATCCCACTGAATGGTAAAATACCCGTTTTCTTTTGTCGTTTCAATTAAAGAATTATTATAATCTCCAAAAGGTGGACGAAATAAATCCGGTTTTTTTCCCGTTATGGCCCTGATTTTATTACCTGTTTCATTTAACTCTAAAATCATTTGTTCTTTTGACAACTGCGACATATGAGGATGCGTTGTAGAATGATTGCCTATTTCATGTCCTCGTGTATGTATTTCTTTTACTTTATCGGGATACTTATCGACCCAAAAGCCTACAAGAAAAAATGTTGTTTTGATATCATACTGGTCAAGAATGTCCATAATCTTAGACGTATTATCAGCTCCCCAAGCAGCATCAAAGCTAATGGCTATTCTCTTGTCATCCGTCTGTACTGAATAAATTGGCAGCTTTCTATTGACGCCTGAAGCTGTAAGCACTTGTTGATTTAAGAAAGTAATCCCTATAATTATGAGAATGATAATAAGCAAACATTTAATTACCGTTGATCTTCTTAGTGTAATAATCATGACCCTTTTCTCCCCTTACATGCATGGATTCAACCTATGATTAAATCTATGCATGATAATTTTGTATATTACAAAAAGACTGCTGAAAATTTCAGCAGTCTTTTTGTTTTGAAATGCATGTTAAAAACTCTCTTTGGATTATCTTCCCTGTTTCTTATTTTTTGCTAAATAAAAACCCAATCCCAAAAGCAATAGTAAGAAAACGCCGCCAGCAAATAAGATGTATTGTGTCATGTTTTTGCTACCGAAGATTCCCTGACTAAAGGCCGGACGTTCTGGTTCTTTTTGGAACCGAAAGGTCTGGAAATCTCCATTACTACTTGCTATTGCTGCATCCCCTGTCAAAAATCCCATTCTGTTTTCATAGATATGCTCTATGGCATTGGTTAAAGATTTTTTATCTAAAGACGTCATGGTTAGCATCCCCTTTTTATTGTTGTAAGGAGATTCTTTGAGTTCTATAAAGGTAGCACTTTTTGTAAATTTTGGTAACAACTCGATTTTCTCATTGGAAAGAACAACCCCATATTGCTGATCATATTTAAACCATAGATAATCATTTACTGTCTTAATTGTTTTATTCTCTCGGGGTGTTCCAAAAATAATAAGATTATTGGCATGGTAATCATCATTAAACAAATCACCTTTTATGGCATTAATACTTCCTCTGTTCTTCTTTGTACCACTTCCAGCTAATTCTGCAATGAGACCTGCAATCATTAAATCTTCTCGAGAGGCTTGGTCGGGCAGTACAATTGTTGTTAAATCTAAATCATCGTCTCTGGAAAAAGGATATGGAAAACTATCAAACAACATAAGGGGCATCTCTATAGTAGGGGCATAGAAACTAGAATCCTTTTGAATGTACGCCCAGGGTATACTGGCTAAATATCTCTCGCAATCAATAATGCCACTTGGAATCAGTTCAAAAACAACACGAACGTCATAATAACTGTTCCGTCTTAAATCTTCTGGAATATAAAAGGACACAGCATCTAAATCTCTTTTTTCTCGCTCTAATTTATGGCTGCCTATGGGTGCTCCGTTTACATAAACAGAAACCAATGATTTCTCAAAATCAAGGTTATCAGAATATCTTAAGTTTAAATTTACACAAGCTTCATCTGCCAAGACTTTATTATAGGGAATCCTAAAACCAATACTTGTAAACTGTCTATTTCGTCCCTGCACTTCAATGCCGCCTAGTCCTAAATCTGTTAAATAGATATAATTGCTGTCTTCCTCTTCTTTTATAGTAATATTTGTATTCTCTGCTAGGACCATTTCAGAGCTTAGCATTTGGTCTTTAATATCGGTATTTTTAAGCGCTTTAACAGCAGTCATTAAACTGCTCCCCTTATTTGAAACCACTAAAAGAACCGGAACTCTTTGATTATTAATGGTTTCTCTGTAAATGTGTGCATCTTTATTATAGTGTTCCGAAGGATCATCTATAAAACGCTTCATGTTGTTGGGAACGTCATTAAAATTTCCAATATATATCAAACTATCAAAATCATTTATACGGTTATCTGTGCTTCTTATTAAGGTAGTAGGTGGATCAAAGCTCAAACCTGATTCCTCCATATAGGCAATCAAAGTTAAAGCCGCTGAGATCTCATCGTCTGAATAGTCATGAGGAATTACCACCCCAATTCCTACATCGGTATCTGCATGCATGCCTACGAATGGTCTTGGAAAAATGGCTATCTCTTTAGTTAGATAACTTCTATCGTATTGAATAACATAATGGGTTGATCCATCGATAATAATCCAATTTGCAATATTCTGATCATCTTCACAAGGATCATCTGTAATTCGGGAATGTGTCCTGATTTTCAATTCATTATAGCCTTTATTAATTAAATCTAACGGAATATCAATTGTCCAGCTCTTTAATAATTGATTATCAGTGTTTTTAAAATTCATTGATTTAACAGGTATATTGTTCATATAAATGGTTACATATGAAATGTCTCTTTTGATCAACTCATTGACACGACAGTTTAAATTTAATTTAAAATCTCGTGTAACCAGTTCCTTATCCACATCGAAAAACCATTTGCTTTCTCCATTGATACCTCTTAATTCAATATCATTCATAACTTTATAAGTATATTGCAAACGATTATCACTAATTTCCTTAATGGTTATTTGTTTCTCCTCTTGAGTCACATTCTCAATACCTTCATCAACCGATACCACTGTATCAGAGGCATTAGCAAAACCAACAGAAGCATGTTCGTCTTTACTTTGGGAATAAGCTGCTGTTTGCTTGTCGCTGAGTTTAGTAACAAATGCCCCGCTGACATGCTCCCTTATATTAGGAAGTGCTTTTAAAGCCTCGTTTTGACTCTTGTAAGTGCCATGAAAAACACTATGAATGGAAGTACTTATTTTGAAAGCTTCAATCCCTTCTTTCTTCATGTTTTCAATGCACAGATCTGCATTGGTGACATCTTTATAAACCCCCAATTGTATGGCATAAATATCTTCTTCCCCATAAACAATGACAGAGCAAAATATCAAAGAAATTATCACCATGACCACTATTTTCTTTCCCATCTTTCATCACCTAAAATCTTTCTGTTTTATACCATTTTGCTTCTCTCTTAAAGATTAAGTCCTTAATGAAACTAATAAAACCCATCGCTGCAACAACTGCCCATAATTTGCAATATGTAAAATACATAACCAAAATGATTAATGAATTCGATAAACTAACTTCTCCCTTTTCAGTAGAGCTTGAGATTTGAACCGATAACACAAAGAGAACATATGCCAAAAACCATAACAATAAGCTATATCCCATAACGGTAGTCTGAATAAACCCCCCAAAATTTAATATAAATATCAAGTCTGATGTAATAGCTGCCACAAAGAAAAAAATGTATACAGAGATATAGTATATTAAATCGAACCTTACAAAACCGGCATCTTTATCAAAAAGATACTTGTAATTCTTGAAAAGTACATAATAATTTCCCTTGACCCATCTGTTTCTCTGCTTAAACCATACGGATAAATTCTCTGGCTCCTGCTCCCAGGATGCAGAGTAAGGACAAAATCGAATATGATATCCCAAAAGATAAATCCGAAAACTAATTTCAGTATCTTCTGTTACAGCTTTTGTATCCCATCCTCCGATTTTTTCTAAAATCGACCTGCGAATGATAAAATTGGTTCCTGGAATGGTGCACAATTTAAATAGCTGCCACCTGCCAGCCTGTGCCATCCATTGGAAATACAGACTTTCAAGATTAATACATCGAGTAAGAAAATTAGCATTCTTATTTCTACATCTAAATTTTCCAATAACAGCACCAGCATGATCATCATGAACAATAGAATAAACCAATTCTTTTAAAGCCGATTTTTCAGGGGTGTTATCTGCATCATAAATGACAATAAACTCTCCTTTGCTGTAGGCCAGCCCAATATTCAGCGCATTTGATTTTCCTTTCCCCCCTATTTTGTTATCTGTATTGATGATCTTTAAAAATCTTTTAGGATATTTTTCTTGCATTTTTTTCAAAACATCTGCTGAGTCATCACTTGAATTGTCGTTTATTACAATGATTTCATATTGATCGTTCTTATAATCCAAATTTAAAATGGATAGAAGGGTCTTTTCAATTACTTTTGCTTCATTATGAGCGGGTATCAATACAGAAACAAAAGGATAATGATCTAAATCTCGATTTGTTTGATTTCTATAATGCTTCATATAAGACACAAATCCACTTGTGGCCAATACCACATTCATGAGGATAACGATCCAAATAGAAAACAATGATGCCACCAATAAGTAATCATAAACATTATTTAACATTTAACCTCTACCTATTCTTTAAAGTATTTTTTACTATCAACACGTCGTCCTATGAATAATAAAATTCCAAATATGAAAATAATAGTCAATGCTATTTTACTTCCAATTCCAACAATATGGGATATGTCATATCCCTCTGAAGGTTTTTCTTCAGGTGATAAATTCTCGCCTCTAATTCTTTTCATTTGTTCTTCTTGAAAAATATCTAACTGTGTCTTGTTATCAACAGCTGTGCTCGTATTCAGTATGCGAGAATCCTTAATTTTCAATATCCTCTCATTAAAAGAACTGGTCTTGAAGCTTTTTACAAGAATTTTTTCACTGTATAAAGCATTCAATAAATGATCTAGCTCTTCAATATCATCATCTAGGGAACACGCAATTAAATCTGGAGGGAATTTATATCCCTGCTTGTATGTAAAAAGATTCAGATTACTTGTATCAAACTTATTTAGATAAATATACGGGGAAATTTGCTTCGTTATATTAAAAAAGTCTAAATCCACATCCACTTTTCCGATAGCTTCTTCTACCAAAATAAAATCAAAATCCAAATTTTGAAAGGCTTCAGCATTCATAAACAATTGATCTAAGGGGAATGTAACACCAGTAATTTCAAGGCCTTGTCTTCGGTACTCCTCAGTTGCCTTTTCTAAAGCAGCTTTCTTATCCGGATTATAGGTCCCGTGTGTGTTATGAATTGGGTAGTGAATAAAGAGGGTGCCACCCATTTTTTCAACATATTTCAACACCTCGATAAATTTATCATAGGCCTCCATCTGAACATTATCGTAAACGGGCATTACCGTACATACGAATTTAACACCTTTGCTATTTAACTTATCGGCCATATCCATTAATTTATTTAAATCAGAAAAGGGATATACCTCATCAATCCCAATAAACAGACCTTCCTCTGAAGACTTTTTTAAATAAAAACTGCTTTCATCATAAACATCATAGTTCTGATCCTTGAGATCATTCATTGTCTCAACGTATTTTTCTTCAGAATCAAAACTTGAAGCTACAAGAATCACCAAAGTATTTTGTTCAATTTTTTCAATATCCAAATCACCCACCTGAAGCATGGATACTTGCTCATGATTACATTTAATTTTTATATATAATGGGAAAACATCACTGGTTCTTTCAGCATATCCGTATAAATGATCATACACCAACAAAAACTTTGGCTCTACATTTTCAGCAAAGGTTTGAATTTTCATAAAGTTACATAAGACCATAATTAGAATCACATATTGGAACAGCTTTTCTTTCCTTGAAAACATTTAAACATCATACTCCATATCTTTTTCTGCCATCTGAAAAAACTCGTAAGCATTACTTGTTTTCTCTTGATCAAAGCTTGCCAGTCCAACCATAATTTCTAATTTCATTTTGTGAATTAAAGCCTCTTCTTCATGAAATGCCAATTGTCGGATAGTGTTTTTTAATCTGTCTTTAACCATTTCTCCATCGTCATTTTGTGTTAAGAATACTACCCCAAACATATTGGAATCTCTTAATATGTATTTTCTATCTTCTTCCCTTAACATTTTATCAATTTCAGAAGAAAGCAATGTAATGATTTTTTCAAATTTTGGCATGCCTATTATTCTAACAACTTCATTCTCGTATTTAACTTTAACTAACATTAAATTGGCAATGATACCATATCTTTTATTAATGTTCATATATCCTTGTAGTTCACTGAAAAAAGATTGAGAATTCCTAAGTCCTGTTTCCTTATCAACCATCACATATTCATTGTTCTCCTTTTTTAAACTCAAATTCTCCATCTGTAGGTCTCTAATCCACTTGCCTTTTAGTGCAAACATAATGGCAAACAACGGAATAACTATCATCCAAAAATACACGTTTATATTAATTGGAATGGCTTGTGTTATGTATACAAAGATATGTAAACTTGCATATGCAAAATTGAATAAAATACTATATAAAATAGCGATGGTGATATTTGTATAATAACCTATGATACATCCTATCATAACACTTAAAATGACATAAAAGTTTAAGATTTCTTCGCCAAATTGTCCGTAAGCATAGATAATGGTAAGCATAAAGAACAAGACAATAATCAAAGTATCTACCAGGTCAATTTGATGAGATAATTTTTTGTTATAATTCTTTTTCATCAGATTTTCTCCTTTCTGAAAATAATAGAAAGAACATAAGTAAAATTAAAGTAAAACAAAATGTCTAATGCTAAAGTATTCATGAACAAATGTTTACTCAAGTCCGCATCTCCAGCTCCAATAAATGACGCCAATATTTGCGAGAAACCTGTGAGAAGAACATATAACATAATTATTTCAATATAAAAAGGCATCTGAATAGAATGATGCTTCCTATTTCCAATAAACCTATTAATCCCTAAGACTAAACACGTTAATAAAAACAAATATACAAATCCTGAATATTTTGGAATCAAATTTCCTTTCACATAACTCCATAAAGAGAAGAAATCTGTTTTTTTCCCATATTCCATCCCGGCACTTCTTTCATAATTACCTAAAGCATCGGGTCTAATAGCAAAGCTGTTTTTCCAGCTAAAATTCATCATTTTTGAGAATGCTTCTGGATGTGTTAAATAATACATAGAAACAGAAGTCAAATGATACTTAGAATAAAAATTGTCAAGCAACATGGGATCTCTTGGATCTATAACAGGCGTTGCATCGAAATAAATAGTTTCTGCTAATAAGGCATATTGCTCACTTATCCCCATTTCTTTGATAATAGACTGTGCTTCTGGCTCAAATAATAAAACCCCTCTGTTCATCATATGGTACTTATTGATCAAATAAATACTATCATCTATCATAAAGTACATAAATACTCCTGAAACCAGTAAAACAAATCCTAAAGATACCGCTATAATTTTTTTCTTAATATCTATATTTGCAAATACAATGACTGCCAATACAACACACGCTAATATTCCATTTGCAGCAAATTGATTTTTTGAACCGATGAACATAAAGGTAGCCAGAGCAAAGACGCTCAAATACCTTATTCTATTGGTTTTATCTAATGCAAATTTCATCAAAGCTGCTATTGAAAGCATATAAAAAACGTAGGCGACGGCTTCACCATAAAAGCTGTTTAAATATGCCACATAGCCAATATCTCCGAACATAATAACTGTAAAGCATGCAAAAAAATATTTCAGCTTTGAATTCTCAGTCATCTTGCTTACGACTACAACTATCCAATATAAACTCAGACTTAAAACACCTAAATAAAGAATTGCTAAAAATCTGATATCAAATTTTTCATCCTGAGTAAATAAATCATCTAACAATACTGCCGCTTTAATGACAATACTATGAGTGGATAAAAAATTACCATGATAATCGTTGTAATACTCCAATTTATCATATTTATGGTTGAAGTAACCATAGTAGTCTTCTTCACTTCGGTCTGCTTCAAATTTCAAATCGTTTGTTACCATAATCCTATAAAAGTCGCCGTTGTCAGCGAGCCCTATCAGGGGTCTGCAAAACAATGCATACGTTGAGATGAGTATCAAAATCAACACAGCCACAATCGGTGGTGTTACCATTTTTTTCATAGGGAAACCCCTTTACGAGACTTTTTCTTGCCACATAATACAATATGTAAAAATTATATATTCTCCATTAATACATATTAATTACTTTTATTAATAGATAAAAGATGAAGACAAGAGATACTGTAGATTATCAAAAGAATAAACTGTGTTGTCTTGTTCATCTCCAAAACTTCCGTAAATATCAGAGGCTTCATTTAATACTTGAAATCGCTGAGATTCTTTCAGCAACTTTTCAGATTTTTGTGGCTCATTTGCTAAGAAAAACAACCTTGCAGCAAGAGCGTAAAGCGCTGTAGATTCAACATCCGTAACAGGTTCATACGTTTCACTAGAATAAGAAACATATATTTTTCCATGCTTTTCATATTCATTCCATAGCCACTTTAATCCTTCTCTGTCATATTCACCCACTTCTGCCAAATGAAGCAAAGTGTATACAGACTGAATTAAGCAGTTTTCATTTTTTGATGAATATGATTTTTGATCTTGAAAATACTGATATTCATACAAGCCAGTGCCTTGAATTTTTCCATTATTAATAATTTCATATGAAGAGTCATAGACCTGTTTCCATTCAGCATCCATTGGCATCATTTTTTTCATTGTATATAAATCTATATAAGATAGTGTAATCATATTGCTCTTGTTTTGGAATCTTTCATCGTAAAAATCTATCAGGGAGCTCTCCAAAGTATTATAGGTTAATAGGGTTTTTGAGAGCTTCCTTGCAGACTGAAGGTATGCCTCATCCCTCCATTTCTCATTTGCCAATATGAGAGCCCTTAATAATCTTAAATCATCAATGAGTGCATTGGTGCTTTCCTTTTTTCCCGACTTTGACATCTTCCATGAAATGATTCCGTTAGAAAGAATCAAATTTTTCATTGTCCATTGGAGACTGGAATCAAAATCAACTTGTTGATTTCTATTAAGTAGGTATAGCAAGATAAGTCCCTGAGACTCAGATAATATATCCTTTCCTGTTGCAATGGTATCCCTATTACTTTCCTTATCCAGATAATTTGTATAGATAGAAAAATCCGGGCCGGACATTTTTTGGGCAACAAAATCAAGTGCTATTTTTTCAGGTTCTGGTATTTCTCCCATGGCAGCATTCCTTTCAGGAATACAAAATCTGACCTGTGATTTAACCATAATGGATACCATTAAAACAATACCTATTAACACCATCAAAATGAGTTTATTCTTATTCATTTAAGGGGCTCCTTAAAAACATCCATCATGATACAGTTTATTAGATCATTCAAAAAACAATACCAATATTATTAACGTGTTGAATCAATATTAGTTACGTTATTATAGCAAATTCTACATATTATTACAATAAAAACTACAGGATTTAATGACTATGCATCATCTAGCCACAGCTTTATCTTTTAATCTGTATTTTGTGATGTCATCTCCTACTGTTTGCCCTGATATTTTTGTTATCACAAAAGTATCTTGATCCAGCACCTCATTGACTCTGCTCGCTGTCCAGCCTCTTGTATTATTTCTAATCCAATCTCCTACAGAAAGGTTGTGGTTCGCTATTTTAACCATCGTTTCTGTTGTACCCCCTTGAGTAAATGAATTGCCAACCCTAAAAAATGTTTCAATGGCATCTCCTGCAACTTGCTTACCGATTGCATATTCGTGAGAAAGGGTGTCAGGATCCATCCTGTTGATAATTCTAAAAGTATTATTCCTTGTAACATTCACAATAGCATCGTTATTATTTAGCATATGATTGGGCAATTTCAGTATTTTTTCATTGGTATTGTCAGGCGTATTAACAACTCTAAAGGGAAAAGCAGGATAGCCAACCTGATTGTACAGACTATATTCAGGATAATTGTGCCATGCATATTTCGCACCCATAGGTTCTGAAATCTCATCGCACCAAATTTCAACAGTATTATTTAGAGGATTTATTCTTGATTGCGCACTGTGCCACTTGCCTTGATTATCCATAATTTCAAATCCCTTTGGGATATCATCCTTTATATATAAAGCACCATAGGTATAATCAAATCCAACTATGACTTTATTTCCTTCGAAACGATAATCCTTCATTTCAGGACTTCGTTGCTTCATATCCTCCTGATAAATCATCCCCATAGCTAAGTAAGCCAACCTTTTTCCGATTTCCTTTTTTTCTCGAGGATGGATCTCGATGGGGTCTGGGTCAGCCAAGTCAATGGTAGTAACAAGTCCGGTGCTGTCTGTGGTATTGGCGACTTTCATCTGGACAGCTCGAAGAAAAGGCCAGTTATCCGAATCATCTTCATAGTTGTTATATCCAAATCCGGAAATCTGCACCAACATAAATGGAAGATCCAAATCCTTAAACTCTTTCCTAAAGCCCCTTATATAGTCTCTCAACAAGGGTTCATAGCCATAACCTAAATGGGTACTGTTTTCTCCCTGATAATAAATAACCCCTTTAACCCCGTAAGGCGCATTGGTGTCCATATAGCCTTTCCAAAATCCGGACAAAATAGGTTCATCATCTTTTTGAACAAAGCCATCTTCCTCCATGATAATATCAGGCATAAATACTTCTATTGTGGTTCCTCCATATGTCATAGAAATAATTCCAATTTTGACATCAGATAATTCTTTATTTAACTCCAATAGTTTCTCCGCAAAAAATGTCCCAATTGCCGGAGATCCATCAATTACCCATCCAAGAGAAGGCTGCCATTCTCCATCTATAGTATCGCGGGGCTTTACTGCTATTGCTTTTTCGGATTCATAAAGTCTTAAATTATTATTTTTTAGAAAGAATTCCTTAGTTTCCTGCGCCCCGTAGCATTCATGCAAAAACATCTCTGCGTTGGATTGCCCAGCTACAACAAAAACTTCACCCACATGCATATCCAATAGAGTTATTTTATCTTTTCGATCTGTAACGGTTAGAGTATAGGGTCCTCCATAAGGTTCTGGGTCCAGTTCTAAATACCATTGACCATTCTTTACGACTGTGGTTTTATTCTGACTTTTAAATTTAACTTTAATGGTATCCCCTGTAAAGCCTTTACCCCAAACAGGTATTTTTTTGTTTCCTTGAAGAACGCCACCAGATGATAATATATTCGGCAAAGCCAAATCATAATTGGCTTTGCGATATCCGTCATCTATCATTCTCATGAGAATATTAACCACTTCTGACCTGTCTATATGTGTATTTCCTTTAAAGCATAATGTATCATCCAATCTAAGATAGCCCTTTTCAAAAGAATAAAGTGCCGCGTTAAGAAGTGTTCTATCTTTAATCGTACTACTATCTTTAATCAGAGAATCCAAACTCCTATCAAAAGATGGCGTTTTATTAAAACGAAAAATCATTAAAGCGGCATCATATTTTGTAAGGGGTTGTTCTAAATCTGCATAGTCCATCTCTTCCACAAGTCCCAGTTCAATACCCCGACTTAAGTAGTGTTCCGCCCAGTAATCCTTGCCAGAAGGGCATTCCTCACCTTTTAGCGTAATAAGCATTTTTAAAAATTCTGCTACGGTCACATTTTTATCTGGCCGAAAGGTATTGTCTCCAAACCCACCAATGATGCCTCTATTAATAAGGTATTTTATTTCACCGAACTTTTCATTTTCATTAATATCCCAAGGGTTAAATGCCATATTATTCTTTAATTGAGCTGCATATTTTTTATATGCTTCTATATCATAAAGCTTAATATTGTCATAACGAACAACTGGAGAAGTCCCCCAGCCATCATCCGCATATCCTACTGTGCCCAGCGCGGGTCCTGTTTTGCTTTCAAGAATTTTATAAGGGGACGAATCTGTATATGCTACCAGTGGTTCATATGCTTTGGCTGGATTGGTTGGACCATCTATGTAAAATTCTATATGAACATTTTCATCCTCTGTATTTTGAATTACTAAACGTCCAGTATAATCAATGTTTTCTCTCAACAAAAAATATCCTTCAACAAGGGCAGACATTTTAGTCGGAGCAGCAGTATTAATAATAGCCCATTTGCATTTGAATTGATTATATCCTGTATTCTCCAGATAATAGGAAAGGGCATAATACTCTTTAAAATTTGTATCCTTCGATCGCGGGATAATGATGGCAATAGGACGCCCAGGATGCCCTTCATTGCCCATTCTCTGTACATTAATAGTAAACTCCATCCCATAGTCTTGTTTATTCTCCCACAACTTTTCGTTTAATACAGCACGTTGCATATACTGAGCATGGCCTAATTCCAAAGCCCCGTTATCCGTAATCGTATTTTTTTGATCTTTAGCCGTATTGATTTGCCAAATGGTTTCACCTTTTTTTGTCACAACTTTATTGTTAGACAATTGCTTATCATCAAAGCTTTCTTGGAAAAACCAATCTGGTTCTTCTTCTTCATCTTTCTCAGCCGCATAAGACAAACCAAAACAAAGCAATAATAATAATGCTATTAATAAAAAAAATGCTTTTTTACCTTTTTTTCTCATTGTTATCCACCCCTTTTATAACACCACAGAAAAGTTTTATTATATTCTATTTAATTGGATAATTCTTTAACTCAGGCAACTCATCTTTTGTAATAACATACTCATGATGGTATACCTTTTTTAGCATATGGATTTCTGTATACTCATCTGAATATTTATTGCGTTCTTTATTAACCACTGGTGTTTCAGACCATGTGCAAAACCACAGCCAGGTAACATTATTATCCATGAGATATTCTGGATCAGGCATAGGACCATTTTCTGTAAGTGCTACCATCTTAAATTCATCAGAATATGACTGAGCCTTTTTAAATTCCACTTCTAATGGAGAATAATCTCTTGGTTCTAAATAAGCATGTTCTCCTATGATATCAACTACATCATCTCCTGGATACCAATTAGAATCCTGCCCATTCCATACCCAAATAAGATTCTTAAGCTCATGGTGCTCTGTAAATCTGTCAAACATCAATCTCCAAAGTGCTTTATATGGCTCTGGTCCTTTGGAACCCCACCAAAACCATCCGCCGGAAGCTTCGTGCAAAGGTCTCCAGAGCACAGGCGCACCTGCGTCTTGAAGTTTTTTAAGTTCTTCAGCAATGGCATCCATATCACGTAACAGTAAACGATACTCTTCAGAGCTCTGGTCTTCTAAGCCTTTTTGAAAGTCAAAAGTAGTGGCTCTGGTATACATACCACTCCACCAATGCTGATCCGGTTCTTTATCTATCAAATCCATAGGTGCATTCCAGTGCCAACAAAAATCAACGATTCCACCACGATTCCACCAGTCAATCCCCTTATCTGTATCAATTCCAGAGGCTCCGCGTTCAACTCTTGAAGGAGAATAATCCATAAAATCCAAACCCATAATGGCCGGGTATTTTCCAGTTATTCCATAAATAGCGTCCATTTCAAATGAATCTCGATCCACATGTTGCCCCGAAAGAATTTTTTGACCGTAAATATCTCTTAGGAAATGCATCAGCCTTACAGCATTAATATGAGGGTTTTCTGTTATTAATACCAGAATCTCTTCTTCCTCATTATGAAGTGGATCCGCTTCGTTTAAGTCCTCTTGGTTTTTGTTTTCAATATAAAAATAAACTGAAATAATTATCATAAGACTAAATATAAAAATGGCAACTGCTTTCTTGTACCACGTCTCTCGCCTATGCTCTTTATTTCTCATAATTCATCCTTTTCTGGGATTAAGTGTTTACACCGCTCTTGTTAGTAATGCACACAATAAAAGCCGATTTAACATTGTTAAATCGGCTTCTTCTCCAATGCCATCTTATGATAATTATAGTTGACATGGGTAAAAATGTAAACGTAATATATATATTTATCTGAAATTGTTTGATTTTATTATTTATTATAAGAAGACTTAGCTTATTCGGAGTCTTCTAAAACATAGGTCACCAATTCACGTTCACCAATTTTCTCTAAATCTATTTGATCCTTATAGTCTTCAGGGACCGTTACAGTCTTCGGATTGCCGTCTGAAACAAATTTCGTTCTCTCTCCTTTTTCCAATCGATCCATCCAGTCGTAAATACCTGTTCCTTTTACGTATTCTTGTAAATCACTGGCTCTTACTCGATGAATCCCCGAGGGATTAAAGTCCATATCATAAGGTGATTTATAGGGGTCCCAGCCTACTTCAACAATAGCGATGTTGTGATAATCTTGCTCCTGCCCACTGACAATGTATTGAAAAAGAGACTCATCTTTTTTTGGCTTTGATCCATATGGAAGGGATAATGTATTCACTTCATAGCCCCGAACGATACTATCGACTTTTTCTTTCACCGTCCATATCTCATGCTCAATGCTTTTAGAATCCGTACAATTTGTAAAATCAAAATGATTTGCAGTATGATTGCCAATATCCATCCCCTGCTCCACAAGGTAGTTTAATTTATAGTCGAGATACTCTTTTTGACCAAAGGGAACGTTGTCATTCACAAAGAAAGTCGCTTCTAAAGGAAAATCTGGATGTGCTTCATGAAAATCTGTTAAGATCCCTACAGCACTTTTAGGATCAATGGTATAAGTCTCATCTTCCTCCGAAATAATATTAAATTGGTTTTTATTTCCATCATCAAAAGTTATCACAACAGGAGAAAACCCAGAGGGTGTATCAATATTACCTTCTGCATAATCTTTTAAACTAATAGGGCGATAGCCTGTTTCGTATAATTTTTCTAAGTCTTTTCTGAAGCTTTCAGGCGTTCTTGCAAACTCTTTTTCTTCTTCCCCTATGCTATGATACATCAAGACCATAATTTGACCCGCTTCATTGGGTTTAATTTTTTGTAAATCTATATCAGAAGTGATTATTTCTTCTTCTTCTTCTTTATCTTGTACTATATCATCAATACCTTCCTCTGTATCCGAAATGGTTTCAGCATCCTGAGAACAACCTGTAATAAATAAAATTAACAATATTATAAATACCACTGATGTTTTCTTTAAAATTCTTTTGATTGCCATTATTATGAAAGTCCCCCTAAAAAAAAGTTTGAGTTTAAGTTTAAGTTAAAGTTTAAGCATAAGAAAGTTTAAAGTTTAAGTTTGAGTTTGAGTTTAAAGCTTGAATTTAATTTATAAGATGATTTATTTATTATATCTTATCATTGCTTCATTTACTATCTGTCATTTCAAAAATAGAAATGAAAAATATTTCTATTTTTGTTTTTATTCTCTTACATTCATAAAATTGTCATCATAATTTGTTATTGTACTGGACAAATTATAAGTACAGATTAAATAAAATTAATCTTAACAATTTAAAAAGTTAAAACAATATTTTATAAAAGGAGGAAGTAAAATGGCAAGAAATAATAATAAAAGTGTCGTACCAGAAGCTCGATCCGCTTTAAATCAAATGAAAACAGAAATAGCAAGTGAGCTTGGACTTTCAAATTATGAAAATGTAGATAAAGGGAATCTCACTTCAAGACAAAACGGTTATGTCGGTGGCTATATGACAAAAAGATTAGTAGAAACTGCTGAAAGAAGTATGGCAGGAAATGCACCAAGCCAAGGCTAAGAAAGAATCTAAAAAGTCCAAAAAGAGTAGAGAAGGATAACCATCTTCTCCACTCTTTTTTTATATGTTATAATAAAAGTAATTACATTAATAGGAGCATAAATAGGAGCATATTATGAATTTAGAAAACATTAAGATTGCAGAAAACAAAATTCTCATACTCTATATTATGAATCAATTTAAAATGCCTTTAACGGAATCTCAGTTAATTCAATTTATACTTGAAAAGGAATTCATGAATTATTTTGTTTTTAAGCAACATTTAAGTGAATTAATCGCCTCAAACATGATAGAATACAATGCCTCCGAAAAATATAGTTACTATATCATCTCAAAAAAAGGTGAAGAAACACTGGAAATTTTCAAAAAGCTAATTTCACAAGAAGTGAAAAGTATTCTTGATACAGAAATCATTACGAAAAAGAACCAATATAAGAAAGATAGCGAAATTATAACAAATTACGTTAAGATTGCCGATTTTGAATATATTGTCTATCTCATGGCCATTGAAAAAGGAACGCCATTAATTGATCTTAGATTAAATGTTGGCTCAAAGGAGCAAGCAGAAGCATTGTGTAAGAATTGGAAAAATAATTCTTCAGAGTATTTTAAAAAAATATTGGATATTATTACAAAATCGGAAAACTGATGCCTTCCCTTACCCATTTTGTCAATGAAGAAAATCAAAATCATTATCTCCATCCTATAATAGAATGGAGATAATGATTTTTCAATAACCAGATAAAGTTTTATTTAGGATGCTTCATCAATAGCGGTTAACAATTTATCAACAATTTCGTCTCCAATGTCTTCACGAATCATGTCATATGCAGGTTTAGCTGCTTCTCTCATTTGTTGATGAGTTTCTTCAGGCAGGTCGATTACTTCAACACCATAATCTTCAAGATCTTTTCTAAATGAATCTCTTTTTTCACCAGCTAAGTCGTAAGTATATTGGTCCGCTTCGATCATAGCCTCGGTTATAGCAGTCTGATACTCTTCTGGCAGACCCTCAAAAATATCCTTATTCATGATAACTGTTGCAAGGAACATGATGTGATTAGTATTGATTACATATTTTTGCTGTTCATGGATTTTGTTTGTATAAATAGTTTCATACATATTTTCCTGCGCATCGACAACGCCTTGCTGTAAAGCTATATACACCTCGCTCCATGCAAGGGGAGTCGGGTTAGCTCCAATCGATCTCCAATATTCCATGTGATATGGATTTTCCATGGTTCTAATTTTCAATCCTTCAAAATCCTCAAATGATCTAATTTCTTTATTACTACTGGTTTGGCGAAAATCTTGAGGAACTATACTGATTAATTTAAAGCCAGCAGCGTCATATTCTTTAGAAATGTCTGCTTTAAAAGGACCGGTCATAACTTCGTAAGCAACCTCTCTACTTGGAAAAGTACTTGCCATATCAAAAACAGCAAGAGTAGGTATGAAATTTACTTGAGGCGCCGTAGTTTGACCAACCATTGCGACGTCACCCATTTGGCAAGATTCAAGCAACTCTCTATCTGCACCTAATTGACTATTTGGGTAAAGATCAAGAAGAAGGAGAAATAAGAACCGATGTAACTCCTGAGTATATTTTGAGGTTTTTTATTGCTTTAAATAATGGTTTCATATTAGACTGGTGCTATAGAAATGGAGATTATGATTTAAAAGAAGTGCTTCAGGAATCACTTCCCAGGATGCTTGACAGCTTTACAAAGATAAAAACTAAATAAAAAAAGTGGCTGACGCCACTCCGCTATGGAACTCTATGGTTCCTTCGGCACTGCACCCTCCTTCATAAGCAAAGAGGCTTTCGCCGTTTATATATTGCATATGGAATTTAACCTTAAGTGGTTTGCTTCTTTTATTATTCACTAGAAATATGTCTTATTACTGTCTTCTGGTATATTTGGTCTTCCAATTTCTTTTGATTACAAATCTTTTACCATTAGATAAAATCAATATTATCATAACCAAAATCCTCTAAAGTTTCTTTTCTGCACACTTCAATATGCTCAACTGTAATTTTAACAGTCTGTTCAAAGTTCATTGCCTTTATAGCAGATAAAAGGCTTTTATGATTTTCAATTACTCGTTCAATTCTTTGATCGTTATTTGAAGTTAACTGTCTGAAAACCTTCATTTGATTTCTGTTATCAGTGTACATCGTTGTAAATCTGGAGTTTCCATAAAGGGCTATAATACTATCGTGGAATAATTCATCAGATTTTACAAAATCTATCCCGTTATTTTTATCTTTTATTACTGTCCCTGGATCTATTTTATTAATTTCGGTTATATAGTGTTCATAATCTGTAGGAAGTAATACTGTTATAATCTTGTGGAGTACTTCCTTGTCCAACATGAGCCGTATATCAAAAATTTCATTTATATCTTTCGGAGATGCCGAGAAAACATAATAGCCTTTTTTATCTTTAATTTCGATAAGCCCTTCCTTCGTTAGCAGTTGAATAGCATCTCTTACAGGTGTTCTGCTTATACCTAACATATCAGCAAGCTGGGAATCAACTATTCTAGTTCCAGGGAGCAGTTCATTATGTAAAATCGCTCTTTTTATCAAATCATATGCTTTCTCATTTAAGTTTTCAACTTTGAGTATTTTATTCTCCATCCTACACTCCCTCTCATACTATTTAGTATTGTTTACAAAAAGTAAAATTTAAGCATAAGTAAGCCAGCCGTGAAGGTATAAGTTTATAATAACCTTAATCTTCAAGGTGGTCAATCTTATGCCTGGGATAATAATATATAAATCATTATATCATTATATTTAAATTATATATTTCAACTAATTATTCACATCCCAACTCATTAGTAATCTGCATTTCAGTAGCCATAAAAATTCCGGGAGTAATTGTTTCATATTGATGCCATGGGTACTCAACGTTTTCATCGTACATTGGAATGTGGCTATTTCCAGGAGCCATAGGCTCTTCGCGGTATAATGAGGTTAAATCCTGATAGTAATACTGCTGCATGGTGCCGAAGCCTACTATCTGAGTATGGACTTCTTTGATAGGAGGACCACCCCAATGAGTTTGATGCAGACCGACTTTCAAAGGAACCGAACCAGCAAAACACATGTTAACAGCAACATTACCTATATTTATCTTACGTGAACGCCAGAGCGATATACCTTTGTGTCTTTCTTCATGAGTTGCATCATATGCAAGGGTCCAAGTTTTCTTTACTTCTTCAAATAAAGCTGCTTCATTCATATAATCCATAAATTTTTCAATAATTAAGCATCGTTTAATTTGTTTGATTTTTGTATTTGTCACTACGACTGAGCGGAAAAAGTCTAACGGACGATTATTTATCATTATAGGTTCTTCTGAAAGATTAAATACAATGCATTTTTCTCCAACTTCATATTCTTTTTCATTAAGAATATACTTTACAGGGAAAAATGGCTCTGCATAATCCAATGATCTAATACTCATGTTTTTTCTCACTTTCCAGGAGCTGGATCTCCTTTTTGTTTGATAAGTTATTTATTTAGAATTATTGATTTAACAGCTCATCAATACGTTTAAAGGCAGTTTCACCTGCATAAAAAACAGGAACCTTAAATTTAGCAGATTTAATCTTGTCTTCCATCATGGCAAAAGGAATCTGTCCCATTAATACACAATCAACGCCTTGTTCTATCAATTTTTTTATATCATTTAAAACTATTTCATCATGTTTTTCGAATTCACCGACGTTAAACAATGCTAAGGCAGTAATATTGTTTGAAAAAGTGATTTCGATTTCCTTATTTATTTTTTCAGCTCTTGATTTAATTCCCTCTTCTACATAAGGAACAACATATTCTGTTGTATTTATAACCCCTATGCGGCTGTATTTATTAACAACCTCATCAAGAATGACGGCATCAAGCTGTATAAAAGGAACATTTACAACTTCACTTGCATACTTCACGGACCTGAGCATAAGACTACAGCAAGATACTATAACACCACAGCCTGCATTTTCCAGTTGAGCTGCAAAATTAGCATATCTAAGCTTATTTGTCTTTGGGGTAACACCTACTGGTGAATTGAAGTTATCTATTTTAACATTTCCATCATATATATGAATAAATTCTGTCTGTGGAAGATACTGTTTCATAAATTTTTCAGCCATTGCGATTGTTGCCGGTGTGGTGTGAATAAACCCAACTTTATTTCTTTGATTTTTTGCACACATATAATTACTTCCTTTATCTAATTTATTTTAGCTAATTCGATGTAAAATAATCTATGATTTTATGATACTGTTGTATAAATTACGGATATATTTGAGACCAGCAGTAGCTTCTTCAATACCATCTCCGACAGATTTAAATTCGAAAACTAAATAGTCTTGATAGTCAATTTCTTTTAATGTCAGTAACATTTTGGGGAAATCAAAATGCTTTCCATCGGGAACAGCTCTTTTTAAATCGGATATATCTGCTTGTGCCACTACGCCTTTTGCTTTTAAAACAGCAGAGTAAAAATCCGATTCTTCAAGATCCATATGATATGAATCTATTTGTAATTGAAAGTATGGAGAATTAAAGCTTTTTATTAAAACTAAGTTTTCTTCAATTGTTCCTAAAACATCACAATCAGTTCTTCCAATAGCTTCATGCACTATGCGTATTTGGTTTTTTTCTGCGTAACTTATGCATTCAGGTAAACTTTTTCTATACTGTTGCATAAATTCTTCTTTAGTATCACAATCTGCATAAGAACCTCTTATGGTTCCTATACCCACATCTGCTCTCCCCAGTTTTACTGCCAAACCAATATGTTCTTTCATTCTTTCAATTGCAGCCAGACGTTTGGCTTCTTTTTTATGTCCAAGGCTTATACCATCCACTGTGTAAGCTTGTCCTGTTGCGATGGCAGACACCTTTATTTTATAGGTATTTAAAGCTACCAATGCCTCTTCTAAATCAAATTCTGCTGGTCGATTGATTTGAAATTGGACCGCATCATAGCCAATAGATGCCGCATTCTTGATTATTTCAGTTACAGTACCTTTTAATGGAGCCGGTGCATTTACTGAGCTTGCAGGAGCACCTACCACACTAGTTTTCCACATTATAATTCCCCCTTATATTTTAAAATAGCATTTTATAGGTCAAATAAGTAGTTTATTAATTAATTCATATCAAAAACCTCTTTCATAACCGTATACCGTATACGGTGTACGGTATGCCATCATAATATATTATTGCTGTCAATGTGTCAATATTAATAAAGATAATTCTGATATTATAAGGATCGTAAAAGATCAATAATTAAAACAAGTGCTGCAGGAGGCACTTCCCAGAATGCTTAAAAGTTTTACAAATATAAAAACTGAAGAATAAAATATAGGGCATTAGAATGCCCTATATTTATAAGATTATATTTGATTATTTGGATGCTTCATCAATAGCGGTTAACAATTTATCAACAATTTCGTCTCCAATGTCTTCACGAATCATGTCATATGCAGGTTTAGCTGCTTCTCTCATTTGTTGATGAGTTTCTTCAGGCAGGTCGATTACTTCAACACCATAATCTTCAAGATCTTTTCTAAATGAATCTCTTTTTTCACCAGCTAAGTCGTAAGTATATTGGTCCGCTTCGATCATAGCCTCGGTTATAGCAGTCTGATACTCTTCTGGCAGACCCTCAAAAATATCCTTATTCATGATAACTGTTGCAAGGAACATGATGTGATTAGTATTGATTACATATTTTTGCTGTTCATGGATTTTGTTTGTATAAATAGTTTCATACATATTTTCCTGCGCATCGACAACGCCTTGCTGTAAAGCTATATACACCTCGCTCCATGCAAGGGGAGTCGGGTTAGCTCCAATCGATCTCCAATATTCCATGTGATATGGATTTTCCATGGTTCTAATTTTCAATCCTTCAAAATCCTCAAATGATCTAATTTCTTTATTACTACTGGTTTGGCGAAAATCTTGAGGAACTATACTGATTAATTTAAAGCCAGCAGCGTCATATTCTTTAGAAATGTCTGCTTTAAAAGGACCGGTCATAACTTCGTAAGCAACTTCTCTGCTTGGAAAAGTACTTGCCATATCAAAAACAGCAAGAGTAGGAATAAAGTTTACTTGAGGAGCGGTGGTTTGACCAACCATTGCGACGTCACCCATTTGACAAGCTTCAAGCAACTCTCTATCTGCACCTAATTGACTATTTGGATAAAGATCAATTGTTAGCTTACCATCCGTTTTTTCTGCAACAAGTTCTGCAAATTTTACCAATCCTTTGTGTGTAGAAGTTTCTTCACTGGTAGCAGTTCCTAACTGAAGATTCATTACTGGTAATCCTTCAGCCTCCGGTGCTTCTGCTTCTTCCTCTGGTGCCCCACCACATGCAGCAAGACTCAAGACCATCATACAAGCCAATAGCAAACTTAAAATTCTTCTCTTTTTCATTTCTTTCCCTCCTAATTATATATTTATAATTTGGTTTGAAAAATCCTTAGAATTAGTTTTAAGGACTTTTCTATCTATTTTACAAGGATTCCAACCAATGGGTTGGACTCCCGATAAACAGAGTTATTTTTCTTAAAGTAAAATCAGACTGACTGCCGGAACAAATGTAATAATCGCTAATGCAATAATAAATGCGAGAACAAATGGATAGGCCATTTTACCTACTGTAACAACCGGCGTATCAATGAGTGGGCTCGCCACAAATAAATTCATTCCGAAAGGCGGTGTTACAAAACCTATAGCAAGATTCACTACCATGATAATCCCTAAATGTATTGGATCTATTCCCATAGCAACAGCGATGGGCATTAAAATCGGAGATAGTATGATTATTGCTGGTCCTGTATCCATTACCATCCCCATAACTAAAAATACACCATTAAGTACCAGTAACAGCCCAATTTTTGTTGTGAAATTATCAGTGATGTAGTCTGCTAAAATCATGGGCACTCTCATCAACGTAAGAATACGTCCAAGAGCCATTGCCATAGCTAATAAAATTGTAAGAGGCGCATACATTCTGACAGATTCAACAAAAATAGGTAGTAACCGTTTTACAGATATTGTTTTATAAATAAATAAACATATTAGCAAAGCATAGAAAACCGAAACAGTAGCAGCCTCTGTTGGCGTAACGATACCACTATAAATTCCTCCTAGAATAATTATTGGAGTAAGCAGCGCCCAAAAACTTTCTTTAAAAACTACTAAAAAACCTTTATCTTTTAATGCCTTATGATTGGCTTTAATCTTTTCCTTGTCCTCTCCTTTAACGCGACAATATATATAGGCATATGTCATGAGACAAAGTGCAATAAGTATCCCTGGCAATATACCTGCAGTAAACATTGCCCCCACTGATACTCCAGTAGCTAAACCATATAAAATGAATGGAATGCTGGGAGGAATGATAACCCCAAGACCTCCAGCAGTTGCAACTAAAGCTGCACTAAACACCTTGTTATATCCCAATGATACTAGTATTGGAATGGTCATGGCACCGACAGCTGCTGTTGTTGCAGGGCCAGAACCCGAAATAGCACCATAAAACAAACATGTAATAATAACAGCTGAAGGCATTCCTGCTGTTCTGCTCCCTATAAAATAGGCGAAAACATCAAACAACTTCTTCGATATTCCTCCTCTTGCCATCAACGCTCCAGACAACATAAAAAGTGGAATAGCAAGAATTGGGGTGTTATCAACGCCACTCACCATGTTTCTGATAACATAATCTATATTGGCGGGAAAATTATCAACGATGAAAGTCGGAGCGATACACACGATTCCTATAACAACACTAATGGGAACCGTAATAAGTAATAAAACGACAGCAATTAATAAAACAATAGACAACACGACACCTTCTTATGTTTTATTTAGGTTTTTCTATAGGAACACCTATAACCCATTAAGTCAAAATATAAAACTCTAATTTTGCATTTTCGTATTATACAGATTTTTATGAAATTTTTATTGCTATACTGGCTTTTCTTCCCTAATTTCAGTAAGACTAATGATCAAACGTTGAATGCCGCGTATTACCGAAAGGGAGAAACCTATCAATCCCGATAAATAGATATAATGCATGGGCATACCCACTGCCGGACTTGTCTGCCCACTGGCATAGATATCCTTCACCACATTTACAGAATTAATAGCTAAATAGAAGAAAAATATAATGACGATTAAATCTACAACTATATTTAAATAGTTGGTTATGTTTTTAGGCAGATAATGAAATAACACGTCAACTTTAAGTGATATCCCTCTTTTAATACAATAACTCACACCTAAAAAAGTACTCCATATAAAACAATAACGTGTAAATTCTTCTGGCCAAGATAGCGATGCATTGAAAACATACCTCATAGTTATCTGAAGCATCATCGCACTGGCAATAAGAGCCAACAATACTACCATGATGTATTCTTCAAAATGTTCGTCTAGCCACTTAAGTAGTCGCATTTAAAATACCTCCACTCAAAATTATTCATTCCGCTCTGCCTACAAAAAACTACATCTATCTTTTTATTAGGTTCAGACTGCTTTTCTTGCATGCATCAATTTCACAAATATTCAAACAATAATGAATATGAATTTCTTATTGGACTATTAAAATCTTCATATTAGATTAGATTTTAACATCTTAATAATTGAATTGATTTAATAACAAAGAATTTAATTTATTAGTAATAGATGGCTTAGAAGCCGACACCTGTACTTTCACTTTTAATGATTTGTTTAGAATCTATTAATAATTCTTGTGCTGCATCGACTTTTTTTCGCCTATCTATTGAGGGGGAAAACAAATATGATTTAAATGCTTATGTTGGCCAGCCTAAAGTGTAGATATGTTTACCGCCGTTTAAGGGACCTTTTAGTAGAGCTTCTATCTCTTTTTTATCTCTTTGAGACATTAACTCAGCATCGGGCAGAACACCTACAGGGAATTTTTCCAAAAGGTCACCCATAAGTTTTTCCATGTAATCACATACTTTTTCTATAGATTCATATGCCTTTTCAGCTTTTGCAAGAGTAGCATTCCCTAAAACACCTTCAGGAAAAGTTACACACTCTATACCGCAATTGCCCACCTGACAATGACCAGGGATTGGGTGACCGTATATGTCCCCTCCGCGATCTACGTGCCCAGGTGGTAGAAATCCCTTAACACTTGTATTTTCTGCATATTCCATATCACATAGTTCTGGAAAAAGAGCAAGGGAAATGGATGTTTCAGCCTCATCTGCATGTTGAAATGGCGTTTCATATGGACCACCATGTGCCTTGTCCATAAGGGTCTGCCCCATAATACGAGGAAGATCAAGAAAATAAAGGATTGCAGGAACTTGATATTTTTTACCCCACTCTTGAAGAGCAGAAGGAATTATATATTCCTGGCCATGCATACTGATAAATATTTGTTTACGAAAACCAGTATTCCAAAAACCTGTAATAATCGCTCGTAAATAATCCGAAAACACACTATCAGGCAAGGGAATCGTTCCCGGCTGTCCTATATGGTGAAAAGGATGGGACCCATACCAGACAGGTTCAGCTACTGTACATCCAGTCTTTTCAGCTACCATCTCTGCAATACGTGTAACAATAAAGGTATCCTCACCTATGGGACCAGCATTACCATGATTTTCTGTTGAACCTACTGGAATAATAATGACATCATTTTCCTTTAAGCGTTGTTCAATATCTCGTTTATTCATAGTTTGAAAATAAATCTTAGTTGGATCTTCCATATGTCCACCTTTTGGTGGTATGTTCCATTTGCTCATTGTACTTCCTCCTTCTATTTTCTATGCCCATCTAATTGTGGGGAATATATCCAAATAAATTTTAATGGTATTTTTCCAGTATTTACGATTGAGTGTGTGGCTCCCGGAGGATTATACACACAGATGCCTGGCTTCAATACAATTTCTTGATCTTCAGTAATAAATTTTCCTTCACCTTCTAAAAAATACATGACTTCTTCTTCTTTTTCATGTTTATGTTCAGGTACGCATCCACCAACATGAGTTACATTAACGCCCATGGCTAAGTTTTGGGCCCCTACTGTTTTTTCTGAAACTAAAATCCAAGATGTTCTTGGAGGTTGACGCGTTTCACCATCAACATTATTAATATCAACTACTTTTAATCCTGACATAATGACACACTCCTTGTTATTAATTATAGATTATATTTTTTTAATAAATGGTAAAATAACATAACATTTTAGAAGGAATCGGTTCTTACTTCTACGGACCATATTCGTTCTAATTCTTCCTGTGGGATGTCAAACACGGTGTTATTTGGAGGCAAAGGTTCCTCGGTCATAAACTCTGGAATTCTTTTATACTTTTCTGAAACACCAGCAGCTTCATTGAACGCTCTTTCAGTTTCAAGGACATCTGCACCCATATATTTAATTTCACCCAATGTGAAATCCCAACCATGTCTTGCTTTATATAAATTGGTAAGCAATTCGGGAGATTTTACAAAAGCTGGCCTGATAAACAAACATACACCCATGGAATCTAAAATAGCTGCTCGCACTTGTAGCTGTCGAGAATTATTAACCTGATTTTCCAACCCAAGAGGATTGTTTGTCTTAAGGGTTTCAAAAGCATTTCCTGCTGTGTGATCAGCACCCATTGGGGAAGTGATATAGGTTACCCCATTACCTTTTAATGCACGGGGATCATATGCAGGCATGGCCTGACCTTTTGCTACCGGTACACGCCTGTTGCCAAAAGCTTGCCCTGTGAATGCGGCTCCGTTTCCTATAATTCTTCCTAAATATGTCCCTTGACCCACTTGACGAATCATATCTTTTGCAGCTTCAGCATCTCCGAAGTTAGCAACGCCTGAATCCATAGCGACGCCAATTGCTGCGCCACATTCAATAGCATCAAGTCCAACTTGATTACAGAGATGATTTAATTCACCAATGTCATCAATATCTCCAATCCCACAATTAGGACCTAACAAAGATAAATTCTCATATTGCAAAGAAGCCACCCTTTTTTTGCCTTCTTTATCTGGCATTATGTTGCTACATTGGATGGTACAGCCTGGTACGCATGGTGTTCCCGATTTCCCTACCCCACCACGTTTTTGAACCATTTCAGCAAAATCCGGTCCTGTTAATCCAGAAACATCTTCAAACTGACCTGAACTAAAGTTTCTTGTTGGAAATATTCCAACTTGGTTTGCCATTTCCAAGATATCAAGTGTTCCATATTTCTTGCGATTTATGCTTTTGGGATTCTCAAAAAGTGTCTTCGTTATTTTCATTACTGTATCTTTCAATAATTCAGCATCAAAATAATCAGGTATATAGGTCGCTCCCGCATCATCTATTACAATCGCTTTAATGCCTTTAGAACCCATAACCGCGCCTAAACCACCGCGACCTGCATAACGAACTTGCAAGCCTTTATCATCGATTGATGCGATACCAGCACCATGCATTTTAAACTCACCGGCTGGTCCAATACAAATAAGTCCTGTCTTTTCACCAAACTGTTTTCTTAGTGCCAGAAAAGTCTCATCTACTAACATCCCTTTTAGTTCTGGTGTCTCTATAATTGAAATTCTATCCTTAGTAACATGTAATACTCTTGTCATGATTTTATTTCTTTCAGGTATATCTTCAAGTATTAATGCTTTGATTCCAAGTTTTGATAGCCTCTTTCCTGCAAAGCCACCTACATTGCTTTCCTTGGCACCACCAGTTAGTGGGCTTTTCCCGCCAAATGATAGTTGCCCTGTGGTGGTTAAGCTGGTATCCGCAAAAAGACCATTGGCTAAAATTAATTTATTGTGTTTGCCAAGAGGCTCACATGTTGGAGGTACTTCATTGATTAAAGTTTTAGCAATGAAGTGTCTTCCACCCCATACAGCTTGTTCTTCAGTAGGTTTTGTATAGGTTACCTCACCTGTTTGAGTATTGACTCTTACTATTTTATCCATAACTATTCGCTCCCCAGTCTGATATTTGAATTCGCCTGAATAAGGATTTTATTGAGTGCCATTAACTGTTCCTCAGTCATATTGACTCCAACATCTTGACTTTCTTCTTCTTTTCGATACTCAATTTCCCCAGGCATTAATATTTCATGGAACCCTTGTGCTTTTTTAAGATTCTTAATAGAACCTGTATAGCCTGCCATAAGTTCTTTAAATTTATTTAATTCCATAAATCTGGAAATATCTATTACGATACAAGAAACGCCCGCACCAGTAGGTCCTTCCAGTGCGTGAAATGATTTAAGATTAGGTGCATAGGATGCGCCGGATAAAATACCCGAAAGTATGTCTACCGTCAATGCCAGGGCTGATCCTTTGGGCCCGCCCATAGGTAGAAGTGTTCCCTTTAATGCTTCATTTGGATCTGTAGTTGAAAAGCCCTCTTCATCCAAGGCCCAATCCTTGGGAATATCGACGCCTTCACGCGCTGCCTTTCGTACTTTTCCTCGAGCTACGACACTTGAAGCCATATCAGCGTTAAAGCCTACGCCATCAGATGCAACAGAAATACCTATGGGATTTGTTCCCATAAATTGCTCTGCTCCACCAAAAGGTGCCATAGCAGGTGCCGCATTACCAGACATGATAGCAATCATACCTTGGTCAGCCGCCTTTTGTGTATAACACGCCAATGAACCTATATTATTTGTATTTCGTACCAGCACAATGCCAATACCATATTGTTTTGCTTTCTCAATGGCAAGTTCTACCGCCTCATTTGCTGCTACCATGCCAATGCCATCCATTCCGTCGATAATAGCAGTTGCCCCACTATCAGAAACTACTTTTGGAATAGTGGGTAATTCCAAAAGTCCGGCCTCCACTCTCATGGCCATTACTTTAAGTAAATATGTACCATGAGTGGATACACCTCTCATATCCGCTTTAACAAGAATATTGGCAATTACTTCAGCATTATCAGAAGTCTCTCCCAAATATTTAAGAATATCTATAGCGCCTTGTTTTAGTGTATTGACAGCTATTTTCATTGAAATTACCCCCATTTATCAGTACTTCTTGTGTTAATTATTATTCTTCTTTTAGTCCTAACTTTTCAAATATTGGCCCAAATTTATTAAAATCAACACTGGAAACACCGGATTTAAGGATCTTTGCTTTATCAATTTCTTTGTTGTCACGCTCAACAGATTTTTTGAATATTTCTTCACAATCTTCTCTTTTCACAACTACCATGCCATCGTCATCTCCCAGGATAAGATCACCAGGTTCAATCATTATGCCACCAAATACAGTTGGATAATTTATAAGCCCTAAGGTCCCTTTTACAGTCCCTCTTATGGCAGTCCCTCTACAAAAAACTGGAAACTTCATTTCAATTATTTCGTTTGAATCACGGACGCACCCATCAATTGCAAGTCCACCAAGATCTTTGGCCATAGCAGAAATGGCCATTAACCCTCCAAAATATCCATATTCGTATCCCCCTGCTGTTGTTGCAACGATCACATCACCGGGTTGTGCTATCTCAAGGGCTTTATGAAGCATCATATTATCACCAGGCATACATTGAACGGTTAAAGCTGGTCCACAGATTTTAATACCTCTTCCAAGAGGTTTAATGGCATAACTTACCGCACCCTTTTTCCCTGAAGCCTCATGCACTGTTGCTGAAGACAAATCATAAAACGCCTTTACCATATCAATTGATGGTCTTTCTATATTCTTTCTTACATGTATCATTTTGAAAATTCCTCCCTTTAATTACTCCAGTATATTCAATTTAATATCACCGATATATCAGTTATATTAAAAATAATTGAGCGTATGTCATTTTTTAATTAATCCTGTATTAATTAATATTAAACTACCCGCCCATTACTGCGATGAATAGATGGATCTCATCATCATTTGCAATTGGATTGCTTTCTTCAATAATAGTAGAACCTTTAATAACAATTAAAATGTCTCGAATTTTTTGCGGTATTGCCATTTCGTCAAGTATTTCACTGACGATTTTTGAATCATTTATTGTTATGTCACAGCTATACTTCTTTAGTAAGCCATGCCCAACTAATAAAGCCATATACGCCTTTCCTCAATCTTTCATCACTATGGCAATGTCCATTGCCTCTACACCTACAACTCACTAATAAAGCCTTCCTTCATACGTAGTATTGCTTTTTTAATATGTGCTTGCAAACATGCAGTCGCTTGTTCTTTATTTCCTGCTTTTATTTCATCTAAGATTTGTATGTGCTCATCAAGGGCCTCAGGGCTGCTATATTTTGCTATCTTATTGGAACAGAAAAAATACTGCTCTCTTAAATTTTCGATAATGCTAATAAAGTAATCATTGTCATAAAGTTCAAAAAAAACATGGTGGAATTCATTGTCCTTTTTTGTATACTGTTTAATATCGCCTTTTTTTAATAGTCTCTTTTGCTGGTCAACCAATTCGACTAACTTATGTATATCTTTATCTGTAATAAGATCAAAAGCCTCTTCAAATACGAATTTTTCAATACACTCTCTAACTTGAAATATTTTAATAACATCTT
The DNA here is from genome assembly GCA_016278615.1 of Clostridia bacterium. Taxonomy (GTDB): domain Bacteria; phylum Bacillota; class Clostridia; order Peptostreptococcales; family JAAYPU01; genus Soudan-22. Next base: position 34,571 of record JADQBM010000076.1, read on the forward strand.
TAATGTCTGTTCTAACAACAAAAAAACCTACATTGGGAACGCGTTGAAGAAATTTTTCTCTTTGTAATCTAATTAATGCTTCACGCACAGGTGTATAACTCATTCCTATTTCATTTGAAAATTCTCTGGCACTTAAATAGCTGCCATTCTCAAAGCCAGTAATTTTTTCTTTTATTATATGATAAGCTTTTTCACTTAAAGTGTCAGATTTCACAGTGCTTTCACCGTCCAATTTTAGTTATAACATATCAATATCACTGATATATCAGTACCAATATATCATAGGAATTCTTCCTTGTCAAATACGAATCTCATTATTTGTAAATTTTTCATTATACCTATTATGCGTGTTATGCGTGTTTTGATTTTTATCACATTTACATTAATTGATATACTTTACTTTAGGTCATATACCTAAAGTAGAGTACATCCTTCTGCCAACAAATAGTTCACTTTGGTGTCATGGATTATATCCAGGAAAATGATCTAATAAAGCACTTATTCCCAGAAGATAACTTCTGTACCCAAATCCACAAATTTGGCCCACGCACACATCTGTTATGACAGATATATGTCTAAATGCTTCTCTATTAAATATGTTAGATACGTGCACTTCTACAACAGGAATTCCAATTGCTCCAATCGCATCTTTAATAGCAAAACTGTAATGAGTAAATGCCCCTGCGTTAATTACTATTCCACTGAAATCTTTTTCTGCATCCTGGATTTTATCGATTATGACTCCTTCATGATTTGACTGGAAAATTTCAAGATTTACTTGATTATCTTCTGCAAATTTCTCGATTCTTTTACATAAACTTTCATATGTTTCTTTACCATAGATATGCAGCTCCCTTTTCCCTAAAAGGTTAATGTTAGGTCCATTAATAACTAAAATATTGTTCACTACTTTCACCACCTATTCACCTATTCAATTTTTTTATTGCTGTTTCAAAACTGTAATAACCATTTTTGTAAATAATATTCACTTCTCAAAGATCAGTTTGCAAACCGAAAACATATATTAAACCCAGTTTATTGGGAGTTTAATCTATTTGAACTTTAAAGTTAAAAAAAAGAAGACCCATTAATGAGTCTTCTTTGTTAATTATAATTTTCTTTCAAACATTCATAATTATACACTCATTAGGTAAGAACTTTTTAATTTTTTTGCAAAAGAAATATCCAGCGCTAAAATAAAAATAGCCCCAGTAAAAGTTAAAAAAAACTTTATTTAATTCTTTTACAATGTTTTTCTTACCAATAAGTTCGTTCATCTTGATAATCCCCGTGTTTTCACTATATTAGCTTTATTTGATTATAGACGAAGGAAAAACATAAGTCAACATTTTTTTATATTAAGCTATACCA
>JADQBM010000119.1 GCA_016278615.1 Clostridia bacterium
AGAGTTTCGGTATGAGACCTGCACATCAAATCAAAGATTTGAGCTAGGGCTTCAAGAATTAACAATTAGAATTAATGAGGATTTTGCTTTTGCAAAATCTTCTTTAAGTAAAGGCTCTCTTTGTAAAAGATAATAAACAAATGGATAAATTAAATGTACATATGTAACATTGGATTGTTTATGATAGAATAAATAGTGAGTCTTCGATATATTTGTTCTTGTTTTGCTGATAAGATTAGGAGTAAGATATGGATCAATTACTAAAGGTAAAAAAAAGCATAGCGGAGTTGCCTTTCTCACTTAAAATATATGAGTTTGAAGAAGGCACCACAAAGACTTCGGAAATGGCAGCTGAACAGCTTGGTGTGACTGCTGCACAGATTGCTAAAACCATGTTGTTTATCTGCGGCGACAGGCCTATTCTTGTGGTAACCTGTGGCGATATGAAAGTTAAACAAGGTCAGCTAAAAAGAGAAGCAGGTTTCAAACCAAGGTTTGCAACTTTTGATGAATGTAAAGAGATAACTGGATATGAGCCGGGAGGGGTTTGCCCTTTTGCTTTGAAAACTGAAATAGAGATATTTTTAGATAAAAGCATTGAGCGATTTACCAAAGTATATGCAGCTGCAGGAACCGCCAATACAGCAGTACCATTGAATATGGAGCAACTTCTTTATATAACAAATGGAAAAGTTGTTGACATTTGTGATTTGAAACTTTAACTTAAACTGCACTTTAGGGGCTATTTAAACTTAGTATTTAATTAGAGGGAGCGTGTATCATGATAAAGTATGATGTAATCATAATTGGAGCAGGTGCTAGCGGCGTATTTATGTCTTATGAAATGACTAAGCTTAAAAACAATGCTAAGGTTTTAATGATTGAAAAGGGAAATGCACTTTCTGAAAGGGTTTGTCCGATAGATGGCAAAAAGATTAAAGAATGTATTTCTTGTAAAACATGCAATATTATGAATGGATACGGAGGCGCAGGAACCCTCTCAGATGGGAAATATAATATTACTACCCAATTTGGAGGCGATCTTCATAGATATCTTGGTGAAGACATGGCAAATGAACTCATGTATTATGTAGATGAAATACTATGCCAAATGGGGGGGAGTGATGCAAAGCTTTATTCCACTACTAATTCGAATTTAAAAACGGTTGCGTTAAGACACGACCTTCATTTACTGGATGCAAAAGTAAGACATCTGGGCACAGATCGAAATATAAAAATTTTATCAAAGATTTATGATTATATTAAAGATAGAATTGATATGATATTTAATGCGGAAGTTAAGGATATTCAAAACTTGGAAAAGGGTTTTTGCGTCATCACTGAAAATGAAACTTATTATTGTGAAGATTTAGTTTTAGCCACGGGAAGGTCAGGGTCCAAATGGATTTCTCAAATATGTAATAAGTTTGGAATAGAAACTGAAAGTAACAGAGTGGATATCGGCGTAAGAGTGGAACTTCCTGCTGCAATATTTGAACACATAACCAGTGAAGTATATGAAAGTAAAATTGTTTACAAAACTGAAAAATACAATGATATGGTTAGAACATTCTGCATGAATCCTTATGGAGAAGTGGTCACGGAAAACACCAATGGTATTATCACAGTCAATGGACATAGTTATTCTGATCCCAAATTACGTACAGAAAATACCAATTTTGCACTCTTAGTATCCAATAAATTTACGGAACCTTTTAAGGACAGCAATGAATATGGAGAATCCATTGCACGGCTGAGTAATATGTTAGGCGGAGGTGTGCTCCTTCAAAGATTTGGAGACTTGGTCAAAGGAAGAAGAAGTAGCCAACGTAGGATGGAAAAATGCTTTACAAGACCAACCCTAAAAGCGGTTCCAGGAGATCTGAGCCTTGTTATCCCCAAAAGGCAGCTGGACAATATAATAGAAATGATTTATGCACTGGATAAGATTGCTCCGGGAATTGCAAATGAAGATACTTTGCTTTATGGTGTTGAAGTGAAATTTTACAATTCAAAAGTAGAAGTCAATGATGATTTGCAAACCAACTTAAAGGGGATGTATGTTCTAGGAGATGGCTCTGGAGTGACCCATTCCCTTTCTCAAGCATCTGCAAGCGGTGTGTATGTAGGCAGGATATTGGCAGAAAAGTATCAATAGGAAAACTGAAGTTTAAATATTAAGTGCAAGTGTAAGTGATATAGGGTCGGGTCCCTGTGCCCGACCGCTTGAAGTGTAAGTATTGGAACTTACCTTAATTTGAAAGACTCATGAAATTTAATACTTAGTTTTTAACTTACCCTTACAAGAAGAATTTATTTAAGCTTAATACTTCAAAGTTTTACTTTTTAAATAAAAATGTTATAATATATTTAAGATGCGGGTGTGGCGGAATTGGCAGACGCGCATGGTTCAGGTCCATGTGAAGTTTACTTCATGGGGGTTCAAGTCCCTTCATCCGCACCAAATTAAAGTAGCCATCAGTTATATTGATGGCTACTTTAATTTGGTATAAAATATAGGGACGAAGAACCCGAGAGGGCGCTAAGCGTTAAGAAAAAGTGCTAAACGCACTTTTTTAGCTTGGCGTAGGAGACCGGTACCGAAACCTTAGTTCGGTGGTCGACGTCAATAGTATGCGAGCAAAGCGAAGCAGACGGCAAGTCCCTTCATCCGCACCAAATTAAAGTAGCCATCAGTTATTTCGATGGCTATTTTAATTTGATATGGAAATAGGGACGAAGATTTATTATTAATCTTCCTTTTTTTTAATTTTTGTAATTGAATAGAGTACATTTGGATAAGATTAAAAAAATATTACATAAAAAATACTTGACAAATTAAATGTAATTACATATAATTTAATTACAAAATTAAATGTAATGAATTAGGAGGTTATTATGAAAAAGGAATTTAAAAACGAAAATTCTAAAAGTATAAGGGAGGAAGAAGAAAGAAGAGGGTTCAGGATTCATAGAACGGTTTACCTATGTGTTATTACGATGTTAATACTTATTAACTTAACGGTATCACCTGAATTTTTGTGGTTTATTTTTCCCCTTGGGGGCATGGGTATCGGGCTAACTTTACACTATTATTTCGGTGTTAAAGGAGGCAGCTGGTCTTGAATAAAGAAAGGAGATAGGTATTATGAAAATCACATTAAGAAAGAGAGATAGCGTCACTAGCAGTGTGCTATTTCTCTTTAATCTACTTGGAGAATACAAAAATGAATATTCCATTAATCTTAGCCACTTAATGGAATTCATGAAGTATTTTCATAAAAGTGAAGCATCTATTCGAACAGGACTTTCAAGAATGGTTAAAGCAAACATACTCATTAATAAAAGAGAGCATAATGAAATCATATACCAATTAACTGAAGAAGGAGTACAAAATATCCGTCAATGGAATAAAAGCTTAGCCAAATTTTATAAAAGATATGAGCTAAGGCAGGCAGATTGGAACCATCAATGGTGCTTTTTAACGATACTAGATTTCAATAAATCTGAATATAACAATTTATTTATATTAGAAGAGCTTGAAGGGTGTGGGTTAAGGGAGGTTAACAATAATCTCTGGATTACCCCATACAACATTGATGATGAAATATTGACTCTATTAAAGAATCATAAGTTCAACTATCTTAAAGGGTTAGGAACGTTTGAAACCAACATGAATTTAAACGACTTTCTTAGGGATACTTTTAACCTTGAAACAATACGTAGAAGGTACATTGAATTCATTAATAAAGTTAAAGAAATTAATAATCAGAGGAATGTCCCAAATGGGAATCTTTTACCCATATTATTTGAGGTAGGGTGGGATTTCTACGATATCGTTACATCAGATGCGGTATTGCCAAAGGAATTAATGAAAGACTGGGAAGAAGATCAAGCTGTAAGAGAGATGAAAGCTGTTAGGTCTGAACTTTACAAGAAAATCAGCGATTTCTTTAAAGAGAATAATTTATAATGGAAAGGAAAGTGTTATTTTTGAAATTTCGAATATCTCCTGTATGGTGGCCACTGTTGGGAATAATATCTCCCGTTCTTATTCCTTGGCTCGTCATAAGAAACAAAAGATTTCGGAGAGTCCAAATCGAAGCCGACAGAATAAATCACAAGAGAATAGAGGAATCACACCCCATCCAATTACCAGAAGCTGATTTTCTTGAATTGGATGTGTTAGTCGAATGGAAAGCCAATAAAGGGTTTATGGGGGATGCTGGTGTATCCTATCTATTCAAAACGGACTCAGGTTCCGTACTTTACGATATTGGTCATGGTCCTGAGAATGCAGTATTACTTCATAACGCCAAAAAATTGAACTTTAGCTTTGATGAAATCGATGCATTGATTATATCTCATTTACACAAGGATCATATGGGCGGATTAGAAGCCTCACGGAAGAAAAAGGTATTAATCCCGAAAGAATTAATGTCTTCAAAGATACTCCCCCTCTTTCTACCGGATGTAGCTGAAGCTGAGGGTTTCATTAGAGCAGTAGTAACAACACCTCAAGTATTAGGTTGTGGAATTGCCTCTACGGGGCCTTTAGCACGGAGTTTATTTATTCTCGGGCATACAGAAGAGCAAGCATTGGTTATAAAATTAAAAAAGAAAGGCTTGGTAATTTTCACTGGATGTGGACATCCAACAATTGAAGTTATATTAAAAATGGTAAGAAAGATTTCCCACGAGCCAATTTATGCCATTGGAGGGGGACTGCACTTTCCAGTTGGAGAAGGGAGAGGAAATAAAGCCGGAGTTCAGTTTCAAACGATATTTGGTACAGGTAAACCTCCTTGGGAGAAAGTTGCAATAGAAGATATGAATCGGACTATTGAAGCTATTAATATAGCAAACCCGAAAAAAGTTTATCTTTCTGCCCATGATAGTTCAGATTTTGCACTTGATTATTTGAAACAAAAGCTAAAGGCAGAAACCGTTGTTTTAAAAGCGGGAGAAACGTATCGTATTTAAAAGCTTTTCATTCTCTTGCACACTCTGAATCTTTTCCCTGTAGAATATCTATTCCATGCTCTATGCTTGTCAAGATGTATGCTAACACTTCTTTTATAGCTTTTAGAGCTCCCTGGCATATTCACAATAAGTGCTTTCCCTCTGATGCCGGCTTCTCCACGAGAGAGCAACAAGCTATTTTCTCAGTTCCTTCGTTGATTTGAAGAAAATCGGATAGAATCTGTCAAGATAGTAAAAGTATTATTGCGATAGTAAGACGAATTATGTTATAATTTCAAAAAATGAATAATAATATAAAGCTTCTAAATATTAACTTATAAAGGCAAACTTATCGAAAGATAAGGACGCAAAGCTATGGATCTACGGATCTTTGATCTAGGATTGCCAGGCTGCTGATTTAATTATTTGAATATTATAATTTAAAAGCAGCTATTTATTAGCTGCTTTTGTTATTGAAACATGTTTTAATATCAAGAATTAATATTTAACTTTAGTCATTATTTATAAACACTAAGAGAAGGAGTAGATGAAACATGAAAAAAATGATCTTTATATCAATTTTATTTGTCTTTTTATTCAGTAGTATGGCATATGGTGAATATACAGAATATACAGATTACGCAGAACAATTAAAAAGCATAGGAGTTTTTAAAGGAACTGAAAATGGATTTGAGCTTGAAAGAGAGGCGACGAGAGTAGAAGGTTTAATCATGTTTATACGTTTGCTCGGACAAGAGAGTGAAGCGTTGGAACAAGATTGGAGTCATCCGTTTCAAGACGTGCCCGGGTGGGCAGATCAATACATAGGTTGGGCTTATCAAAATGGATATACGAAAGGAATCAGTCAGACAAAGTTTGGAAGTGGAAATATTGATGCAAAATCATATATGACGTTTTTGTTAAGGGCATTGGGATATGATGATTCAAATGGTGATTTTCAATGGGCGCAATCTCTTGAAAAAGGTGGAGAAATAGGGATAATCGAACAGTCAAAAGTTGAAGAACTTGAGAAAGAGAGATTCATTAGAGGTGATCTAGCATATCTTTCCTATTATACGTTAAATGTAGATTTAAAAGAAAGTGATGTAATGTTAAAAGAAAAGCTTCATATCAATCTGGATCATAATATTTCGAATAACGAAACAATTCAAGAAGATAATACAATAAATAACGAGCTCCAAATGGCAAATATATATTCCAATGCTGCTAATTTGGGACGTATTATAAAAAAGGGAGATTATTTATATTTCAGAGATTCACAAAATGGATTGATAAAACACAACACAATAACAAATGAAAAAGAAACTATTTATAATGACGGTGTTGTCAATAATATGAATTTGATCGACAACACGATCTATTTCAGAGACGAGGTTGGTATTTACTACATTGATCTTTCTACATATGAAACTGAATGTATTCATAAATTCAATTATGCTAACGTTCGACCACAGGCCGGTATGATGTTTATCACAGGAAATGAGATTTATTTCAAAGGCAGTACATTCGGAATAGAAAAAATGAACTTAGACGGTTCCAATCACAAAGTCTTATATTCAAGTGAAATAATGGATTTTGCAGTTTATGAAAATAAAATCTATTTTATAGATAAAAACCAGGATGCATTTTATTTTATGAATACAGATGGAACAGACAGAAAATTATTTACAGATATTGAACCGTGGTTTTACTCACGAGGCAGTGCAAATGATGGATGGATCTATTTTAGAGCGAAATCACCTAATCCGGAATACGCCGGGGCACTTTACAGAATAAAGCCGGATGGAAGTGGCATAGAATGTATCCTTGAAGATTGTGATTACTATAATTTTATTGAAGATAAAATTATTTTCGTAGTCGTTGACACTGTATATAAAAATAATATGCGATCAGAAACACACAAATTTTATACAAGTAATCTCGATGGTACAAATGCTGATAAATTGATGGAAGGAAAAGGAAATGTGAATAATATTTGTGTTGTCGATGATAAAGGGATATTTTACGAAATGTGGGTTGACGATGATAAAGGAAATGATGGATTTTATTATTTAGATTTAGAAACGCTGAAAAATATAAACTTTGCAGAATATTAATTTTAATGCAACTAGACCACTGTCAGATTTTATTAAAAAACATTGGGTAAAACCAATGTTTTTTTCTTAAATCTTAAATTCTAAATCCTTAATCTAAAATTAATTCCTTGCACATTCAGAAGTATTTCCCTGTAAAATGTCCAAGCCATGTTCTATGCTTGGCAAGATATATTCTAACACTTCCTTTACGGCTTTAGGGCTCCCTGGCATATTCACAATAAGTGCTTTCCCTCTGATGCCGGCTTCTCCACGAGAAAGCATAGCTCGAGGCGTAATTTGAAGACTAAAATATCTCATGGCTTCAGGTATGCCAGGAACTTTTCTTTCTATTACCTCGTGGGTCGCTTCCGGTGTGATATCTCTTTTTGAGAAACCGGTTCCCCCTGTTGTCAGAATCAAGTCTATATCTTCCTGATCACACATTCGGATCATTTCTTCAACAATTTTGTCCTTTTCATCGGGTAAGATTAGAGTTTTGCTGACCCTAAAATTTTCATGATTTTTTAGTATCTCTTTTATAGCAGGACCACTTAAGTCCTCCCTTTCTCCAGCTGCCCCCTTATCACTTAATGTCAAAACACCAACTTTATACATAACACACCTCCGAAATTAATAATGAACAATGAACATTGAATAATGAATAATGAAGGTAGATTTTGTGAAACAAAATCCTCCATAACTATTATCTGTTATCTATTATCCCTTATCTTTCTCATCTTTATCTCTTATCTATCCCTGTCCCCTATTATCTATTATCTGTTATCTATTATCTATTATCTCTCATTTGACCCTGTCCCCTGTTATCTATTATCTCTCATCTCGTACTTCTCCATTCACAAAGTAATCGTCTCATATTCATTATCATATAAATTTACAGTTAACATTTTATTTTGTAAAACATCCCCTCGTTTAAAAAGGACTTTTAATATTTCACTTACCTGAATAGATGCTACCAGAGCTGGGGTGAAAGAAGGGTTGCCTAAATCTGTTTCAATTCCTTTTTCTACATTCTCTGGATAGATTCGATCCAGGGTATCATCTCCGGGGAATACGGTACATACTTGGCCATACCAACCTGCGATTGCGCCATGTACAAGGGGAATGCTTTGTTCTTTACATTGTTTTTGAAGTAATTTTCTCATGGAGAGATTGTCTAAAGCATCTACTATGACATGATGGCCCTGAAGGATTTTCTCAGCGTTATTGAGACTAAGAAATTCATCAATGGCATTGATCTCAATATTAGAATTAACTTGGCTCATTCTCTTTTTAAACATAATGGCCTTCTTCATACCAATATTTGTTTCATCTGAAATGATTTGTCGGTTTAAGTTAGAGATTTCAAAAACATCCCCATCAACTGCTGTAAGATAGCCGACCCCCAACCTTCCTAAAAACTCCAATATGTAGCCCCCCAAGCCACCGCAACCAATAACACAAACCCTAAAATCTTTCAGCTTTTCATTTTCTTCTTTCGAAAGCATGTTCATATTTCGACTGTATCGGTTCATATGAAATCCTCCTAATTCGTACATTTTCTAATTGTATTTTATCATAATAATTGATTTTTATATTTCTTATGATATAATATTTTACGTGCACAAGTTACATAATTTGATAATTAAATTTTCCGATTTGATTTACCTAAGGCATCGGCTATGGTAAATCAGACGATGGGTATTTGTAGAAATGCATGTGCCTCCCGCGTTTGGAAAGGAAAATGGATAAAGTTTCTATTTTTTGACTGGTCCTTTCCTTAGGATTATTTTTTTTGTCGATTTAGGTAAAATCGATTTTACTGAGGTTTTTATTTCTACTGAAGTATTTGTTTCTAAGAAGGAGGACAAAATGATATTTAAAAAGAGTTTTAAGAGGCCATGGCGCTTCATGGCATTACTTATAGTGTTATCCCTTATTTTTTCAGGGTGTACACGTACACCACCTGAAGAGGCACCTGAGCAAATTGAAAATCCTAGTTTTATTCTTGCAACGACTACCAGTACTCAGGACAGTGGTCTTTTAGATGATCTTCTGCCAGTATTCACAGAAGATACTGGCATTGAGGCTAAAGTTGTAGCTGTAGGAACTGGTAAAGCACTACAAATGGGTGTAGATGGCGAAGCAGATGTGCTGTTGGTGCATGCAAAGGCCGCAGAGGAAGCATTTGTTGCCAATGGGGATGGTCTAAAAAGATTTGATGTTATGTACAATGATTTTGTTGTTATTGGGCCCAAAAGCGATCCTGCTGGCGTATCAGAAAAAGCGCCTAATAATGTGATAGATGCTTTTACAGCGATACGTGAAACCCAAACGGCCTTTGTTTCCAGAGGCGATGATTCGGGAACCCATAAGAAAGAGTTGTCTATTTGGGATTCAATTGGCACTATACCCAGTGGAGATTGGTATGTATCTGCTGGAAAAGGAATGGGGGACGTAATACAAATGGCAAACGAAATGTTGGGATATACCTTGACGGATCGAGCCACTTATTTGTCCATGGCCCAAGGCATCGAGATCATTCCTTTGGTAGAAGGAGATGAACGCTTGTTTAACCAATATGGCGTTATTGCAGTCAATCCAGAGAAGAATGAAATGATTAATGCTGAAGGGGCACAAGCCTTTATAGATTGGATTTTATCAGAAAAAGCGCAAGAACTAATTGGCGAATACGGTATAAGTGAATACGGTGAACCATTGTTTGTTCCTAACGCCAAATAAGAAGGAGCTGTTAGAAGTGGGAGAAATAATACTAGGGATTGAAGAAGCCTTTTTACTGCTAATTTCATTTAATAAAGAAATTTATGGCATTATCCTTTTATCTTTATATGTTTCTCTTGCTTCTACTTTTTTTTCTACAATTATTGCCGTTCCTATAGGGACTGCCTTGGGAATGAGGAACTTCAAAGGAAAAGGTATTCTTATCCGACTCATTTACACCTTTATGAGTCTTCCCCCTGTTATTGCGGGTTTGTTTGTATTTCTGGTGATTATGAGAAAAGGCCCTTTGGGACATTTGAGGCTATCTTTTACGCCTACAGCAATGATTCTGGCACAAATATGTATTGTTGTACCCATTATCGTGGGGCTAACGTATAATGGTGTAAAAGAAAAAGGAAATACTATACGGGATCTTGGAAAGACTTTGGGTGCAAATAATAGGCAAACATTATTTTTATTAATTTATGAGATGAGAATTATTATTTTAGCTGCTGTGATTGCAGGCTTTGGACGAGCAGTCTCAGAAGTTGGGGCGGTTATGATTGTAGGAGGCAATATTAAAGGACATACAAGAGTGATGACCACTTATATTGCCATGCTTCAAAATATGGGAGATTACAGTAAAGCCATTGCAGTAGGAATTGTGTTGTTGGCGCTATCCTTTCTTATTAATGGCATTCTCTTTAATTTGCAACAGAGATAAAACTTTGTTATGTTTTTTATGGAAGGTAGCGATTATGAATATTTATTTGGAGAATGTGATAAAAGAATATGAAGGAAAGAGGATTGTTCATATTGATGAGTTGCACATAAAAAATGGGGCACTCTATGGTTTTGTTGGCCCAAATGGAGCAGGGAAGAGCACTTTAATTAAGATGATTGCAGGCCTTGAACCGCTAAATTCAGGAAATATATATTATGGACATAAACCAAAATCGAACCCTCCTTTTGAAATAATGACCTTAGTATTTCAAAAGCCGTATCTCTTAAGGACAACGGTGGAAAAGAATATTCTCTATCCCCTCAGACTAAGAGGATGGACTGAGAAAGCCATGGAAGAAAGAGTTACAGAATTGTTAAAGGATATGGGACTTAGTGAATTTAGAAATCAGAAATCTTGGAAGCTTTCAGGGGGAGAAACTCAAAAAGTAGCTCTTGCAAGAGCCATGTCTTTTCGGCCCAAGCTATTATTATTAGATGAACCAACGGCGAACATCGATCCTTCAACCATTGCAATAATTGAAAAAATGCTTCGTAAAGCCAACCAAGAGGAGAAGACCACAGTCATTATCATCACCCATAATCTACAGCAGGCCAAGAGACTGTGTAGCGATTTGGTATTTATGCATAGGGGTAATGCCGTAGAACACGGAGATGTAGAAAAAGTACTAAACCACCCAACCCACAGCCTAACCCAACGTTTTATTGAAGGCGAATTGATTGTGGATTAAAGTGAAGAGTAAGAGTAAGAAAGAGAGATGACAGATAACAGATAATAGATAATAGTTAAGGAAAAGTTTTGCCTAAGGCAAAACTAAATGATTATAATAAAATGAGATGAAGATTTTGAGGATCAAAATCCTCCTTAACTCTTATCTGTTATCTATTATCTCTTATCTATCTTTTCAACCAAGTTATAATATCTCGGAGGTCATAATGAAATTATTAAAGGTAGATACCCTTAAAGAAGTCAAGAAAAAGATGGAAATGCATTTTTCAGAAATAAAGCCGAAATATGAAGAAGTCCCTTTACATGATTCTATTGGTAGGGTTTTGGGTGAGGATTTGACGGCTCAGATTAATGCGCCTGATTTTAACCGTTCTGTTGTAGACGGATATGGTATTCATGCAGAAGATTCTTTTGGTGCCAGTGAAAGCATGCCTATTATTTCAAATGTCATGGGCAGTATCGAGATGGGGGAATCTGCTCATATGGTAATTAAAAAAGGTGAATCCGTTTATATTCCCACGGGTGGAATGATTCCTCAAGGGGTAGATGCCATGGTTATGATAGAATACGTAGAAATTCTGGACGATAATTCTATTGCCATACAAAAATCAGTTGCACCTGGGGATGGGATTATGGCTGAAGGGGATGATTTTAAAATAGGGACTTTACTCCTTAAAAATGGGCATAAAGTTCGGACTCAGGATATTGGGGCAATGGCAGCAATAGGAAAATCTAAGGTAAAAGTATATAAAAAACCTCTTATCTCGATTATTTCTACGGGAGATGAATTGGTAGACATCCAAAGAGAACCCAATCTCGGACAAGTAAGAGATATTAATTCTCATGCCATTGGTGCTTTGGCTGTGGCAGCAGGTGCAGATGTTCATAGTATTTTTATTGCTTCAGATAATTTTGAATTATGCAAAACCAAAGTAATGGAAGCCCTAATAAAGAGCGATATTGTTTTAATATCAGGCGGAAGTTCTGCTGGTTCAAAAGATATGACAGTAGATATCATAAATGCTTCCGGAAAACCGGGTGTGTTTGTTCATGGCATAGCCATAAAACCTGGAAAACCGACGATTGTAGCTAAAATAAATGATAAAGCGGTATTTGGACTACCCGGACATCCATTATCAGCCATAATCGTATTTAAGGCGGTTGTTGAAGACTTTATCCAAAAGTACTATCTGAAGCATTCAGATGACGAAGATACCCTAATGGCTTTTTTAGATTCAAATGTACATGCATCGGAAGGTCGAGAGACTTATCAAATGGTAAATCTCATCAAAGGAGCTCAAGGTTATATAGCTATACCCCTTTACTCAAAATCTGGGGCCGTATCCATTTTGCTAAAAGCGGATGGGTATTTCAGAATTCCTGTAGGTAAAGAAGGTGCTTTGAAAGGCGAACTTGTTGAAGTCGTTTTGTTGAATTAAAAATTTATAATTCAATTTCCCCACCACGAAAGTTAATTTAAAGGTTTATGTTACTAAATAGACCAGGGACATTCCTCAGAAAGATAGACCCTTAAGCGAAAGGTGTGTCCCTTTACCTTATATATTTATTTTTGTTTTGCAAAACGAACCCTTAAGATAGGATTAAGCTTTTGCAAAGACACGGTGCGCTAAAACTTTGCAGAATAATATGTAGGGACCGGTTTTTATACTAAAAACAGAAGCAAAACAAAACTAAATACATTAAACATCTTTTTCAAATATTGGAGTTAGAATGTATGAGATACATCCTGTGCAGTGGGAAAACTTTAGATGAAAACTAAGAATTATCGGTTTAAATAAATTCATGTATCAGTTGAGAAGAAGGTAGGAAAATGAAAAGAAATATTTATTTATCCAATATGGATTTAGAGGAAGCTCTAAAAATTTATTTTAATAGGATTCAAAGTTGTATGAGCTCCCTAAAGAAGCAAGAAATAGAGGCTAATCGTTGTGTGGGAAGGGTTACAGCAGAGCCTGTTTTCGCTCGATGTTCTTCTCCCAATTATAATGCGGCTGCTATGGATGGAATCGCTGTCATTTCTAAATCAACTTTTAATGCCAATGAACATAACCCTTTGATTTTAGAAGAAGGCGTGGATTTTGAAACCGTTAATACAGGATATATGATTCGTGATCCATACGATGCAGTGATTATGATAGAAGATATTGTGGAGATAGATGAGAACCATGTACAGATTATTGTTCCTGCTTCTCCCTGGCAGCATATTCGCCCAATAGGAGAAGATATTGTTGCAGGTGAAATGATTGTTCCTGCCAATCATAAAATTCGCCCTTGGGACTTGGGGTCTATTTTCAGTGCTGGTGTGAGACAAATATCTGTTTATGAAAAAGTAAAAGTCGGGATTATTCCAACAGGAACTGAGATTATAGAGCCTCATGAAACGTTAGAAAAAGGATTAATTTATGAATCTAATTCAAGAATGTTTGCAGGCCTTGTGGCCGAATATGGAGGGGAGCCTTATGGATGCCCTCCAGTAAAGGACGATTACCATTTGTTGAAAAAAGAGATTATGAAGCAAGTGCAAAAAAGTCATATGGTCATTGTCAACGCGGGTTCTTCAGCAGGAAGCAAGGACTTTACAAGCACGATTATTAGTGAACTGGGAGAAGTGACTGTTCATGGTATTGCAATTAAACCAGGAAAACCTACGATTTTGGGTGTCATTCAGGAGAAGCCCATAATTGGAATACCTGGATATCCTGTATCGGCCTATTTTACCTTTGAAGCTTTCGTAAAGCCTTTAATATTTAAAATGCAAAAAATGAAGCAACCAAAAGAAGAAACGGTGACAGCAATCACTTCCAGAAGAGTGGTTTCTTCTCTAAAGCATCAGGAATATGTAAGGGTCAAGCTTGGTGAAGTAGGTGGAAAGTTAGTGGCAACGCCTTTGAACCGAGGTGCCGGCGCAACCATGTCTTTGGTAAGAGCAGATGGGGTTCTCACAATACCAAGGAACAGTGAAGGTATTGAAGCCGGTGAAAGCGTAGAAATTAAGTTGTTAAAAGATATTTATGACATTAAAAAAACCATCGTTTCCATTGGAAGCCATGATTTGATTCTTGATATAATAGGAAACCAAATTCAGACAGAGAATCCGGATATCCATTTATCTTCTGCTCATACAGGGAGCATGGGTGGGATTATGGCCCTTAGACGGGGAGAAGCACATATTGCGCCCATACATTTGTTGGATGAAGATTCAGGAGAATACAACATTTCATATATAAAGAGATACTTTGGAGATAAAAAAATGGCACTGATAAAAGGGGTTAAAAGAGAGCAAGGGATTATGACACTTCAGAGTAACCCTAAAAAAATTGAAAATTTATCCGACTTTACAAAAGAAGACATCCGGTTTGTTAACAGACAAAAAGGATCTGGAACCAGAATATTGACAGACTATTTGATGAAGAAAAAATCCATTAATGTAGAGGATATCACGGGTTATGAAAGAGAAATGATGACCCATACATCAGCTGCTGCTTCAGTTGAATCCGGCTCTGCTGATGTTGCCATAGGCATTTATTCAGCGGCCAAACATTTTGGGTTGAATTTCATTTCAATTGGATTTGAGTCATATGATTTCGCAATCCCTCAAGAATATTTGAATCTGGAAATCGTACAATACTTTATCAGTCAATTAAAAAGTCCCATATTTAAAAAGGAATTAGAGAAGCTGGGAGGATATCAGACGGAAGAGATTGGGGAAGTCGTTATCATTGATTAAATTAACAATTAATAATGAATAATGAAGAATTATGGTGGATTTTGTTCCAAAATCTTCATTAGTATTTTTTAAACCCTTGTGGATATGAACAATCAATATATTTATAATCCATAAAGCTATTATTATAATTTTGTTATAATGGAAGGCTTTGCCTTAAGGCAAAGCCAACCTCAATTATTCATTATTCATTGTTCATTATTAATTTGAGAAGGAGTAACAACATGAAAGATCAATACGGAAGAGAAGTAAATTATTTACGGGTATCTATAACGGATTTGTGTAATTTGAGATGTCAATATTGTATGCCTGAATCAGGGATAGAAAAGAAGGCACACTCCAATATTTTATCTTTTGAGGAGATTATAGAAATCGTTGAAACTGCTGTGGAATTGGGCATAGACAAGATAAGAATAACTGGTGGGGAGCCCCTTGTGCGTAAGGGCGTGGTTTCGCTTATTCACAGCCTTTCTCAAATCAAAGGCATTAAGGATTTAGCCATGACCACCAATGGTATTTTATTAAAAGAATATGCAAAAGATCTCAAAGATGCTGGGTTAAACAGAGTGAACGTAAGTTTAGACACATTGAATGAAGAGCGATACAATGAGATTACCAGAGGAGGAAATATTGAGGCCGTTATGGAAGGTCTGGAAGCTGCTATGACCGTAGGTCTAACACCCTTGAAGATAAATACAGTTGTGATTAAAGATTTTAATGATGATGAAATCATGGATTTTGTTCAAATGACTCTGAACTTACCTATTGATGTAAGGTTCATTGAATTGATGCCAATAGGGCAAGTAGGAGTAGAAGGAAAGCATCAATTCATGTCCAATAAGGAAATTCGTGGTAAACTTCAAGGGCTTATTCCCGTTGAGACAGAAGATTCTGTTGCAAAGATTTTTAAATTTCCTGGCGCAGAGGGAAGAATTGGATTTATCGATCCCATTAGCAGCCATTTTTGTAGTACATGCAATAAAATAAGGCTTACGTCGGATGGGAAAGTGAAGACTTGTCTTCATAATAATGATGAGGTTGATTTGAAAGACATTTTATTAAAAAAGGATCACCAGCTTCTAAAGAATACTATTGAAGCCGTCATTTTAGATAAGCCGGAAAGGCACCATCTTAATGAGGCACAGGAACCTATTACTCGTGACATGAACAAGATAGGAGGCTGATGAAACATGGACTTGACACATATGGACAAAAAAGGAAGACCAAAGATGGTAGATGTTGGGGATAAAATGGATACCGAGAGAATGGCTGTAGCCAAAGGGACCATTGAAATGTCCTTGGATACGATTCTTAGAATAAAGGAGGGACACATTGCCAAGGGAGATGTTCTTTCAGTAGCACAAACAGCCGGTATTATGGCCGCAAAAAATACATCCTACACAATCCCTATGTGTCATAATATATTCATTTCAGGGATTGAAATGGACTTTAGAATTGATATAGAGAATCAGGCCATTTATATCGAAGCATGTGCAAAGACCATTGGGAAAACTGGAATAGAAATGGAGTCTTTGAATGCGGTCTCAGTTGCGGCGTTAACCATTTATGATATGTGCAAAGCCGTAGATAAAAATATGATAATCACAGATATTCGCCTGGTAAAGAAAGAAGGCGGGAAGTCTGGTACTTATATTAGGGAAGAAGAAAAAGATAGATAATAGATTAGAAAAGATAGATAACAGATAACAGATAATAGATAAAAGTTAAGGTAAGTTTTGCTTAGGCAAAACAATCATACTATGTTTAAATATAATGTAGATTTTGTGAAACAAAATCCTCCTTAACTGTTATCTATTATCTCTTATCTTTTATCTCACAAAGTAATGAAGGGAGAGGTTTGGATTGGCGGAAGTTTTAGCGATTAATACCAGTGATAAAAAAGGGGTCATTAAGGTGCCAGTAAAAGAGGCTGAATTGATTGAAGACTTCGGTATTCAAGGGGATGCACATGGAGGGCCCTGGCATAGACAAATCAGTTTGTTAGCGGATGAAAGTGTGGATAAAATGAGAGCCTCGGGAATTGAACTCAACAGTGGGGTTTTTGCAGAGAACATTACCACCAAAGGCATAGAGCTCCATACACTTCCCGTAGGAACCAGACTAAGAATCGGAAAAACCATTCAAGAAGTAACTCAAATAGGAAAAGAGTGCCATCACGGCTGCGCCATTAAGCAGCAAGTGGGACATTGCATAATGCCTACTGAAGGTATTTTTACAAAGGTCATCAAGGGCGGGAAATTAAAAGCCGGTGATACCATCGAGATAATCGAATAAATATATTGACCAGAGCCTATCAGATAAGAAAGTTGATTTAATCATGTATTACATTATAGAAACAAAGGGTTTGGTGACTTAGAATGTCAACAAAATATGATTTAACAAAGGATTCCATAGGAAAACTATTTTCCCATTATGTCTTTATGTCTGCAACAGGGTTGATGGTGCTTTCTGTGCACATCATTTAGACGGTATTTTTATTGGGCACGGGATTGGCAGCAATGGACTTGCTGCTATTAACATAGCAGGAGTTGTTTTTCCATTTCTAAATGCCATTGCATTTACCATAGGATTTGGAGCGGCGGCAGCTATCTCTATAGAATTTGGTGAAAGCAAAGTAGAAAAGGCAAATGCTATTTTTAATCAGTCTTTTATTCTTGCGGTGATCATCTCCATTATTTATACGGTCTTATGCGTGATCTTTATTGATAAAATAGTTTATTTGTTAGGGTCAAATGAAATGCTGTTCCAAGGCGTTAAAGATTATTTGCTTACTTTCTCACTTTTTTCATTTTTTTATGTCTCTGTTTTGGTTTTTGAGGGTGCCGTTAGAAACGATGGAGAACCAAGAAAATCCATGATGTCTCTTATTCTCGGGGCAGTTATAAACGCAGTTTTAGATTACATTTTCATTTTTATTTTTCATTGGGGATTGAAAGGTGCTGCGTTTGCCACAGGGATTGGACAAATTGTAAGCTTTGCTTATCTTATCTTTCATTTTGTTCTTCATAAAGGAAAGCTTCATTTTATTATGCCAAAGTTTGATATGAAAGACATGGGTCGCATCTTTAAAAATGGGTTGCCCAACTTTATTTCTCAAATGTCAATTACCCTTGTAATCATTGCAGGCAACTGGATTGTAATCGATATGTTAGGAGAAACAGGGGTAGCCGCCTTTAGCATACTTCTTTATGTAAACGAATTTATGATTCTTGGATATCAAGGCATCGCAGAAGCCTTGCAACCTCTCGTAAGCTTCAATTACGGTGCAAAAGAATATGGTCGAGTAAAAACACTTGTGAGGTTATCCGTCTATATGTCTTTAGCCATAGGAATTGTGATGTTATTGATTAGCACCTTGAAACCAGAGTTGGTTATCCGGTTATTTAATGATGAACAGAATCTTATTGAACTCGCTTCTCATGCCATGAGGCTATTTTTTATAGGTATTTTATTTACCGGGATCAATATGATATTTGCGGCCTATTATCAGGCCATTGAAAAAGCAAAGTTGTCAAATACAATCCAAATTTTGAGAGGCTTTGTATTTGTGGCGATAGCATTATTAACACTCCCTAAACTAATGGGAGAAAATGGCTTGTGGATAGCCGTTTCTGTAGCAGAAAGCCTGACTCTTATTGTGACCCTTCTATTGATTAAATCAAACAAGCTATTCTTGTGAAAAAAATTTCAATCAATTGTTAAAAAATTAACATTACATTCATGTGATTGCATAAAAATAGAGCATTAAGCTACTATTTTTATGCAAAAAAAAGTAAAATATACTTTATTATCCCAAAAACATCAAATAACGACAAATGATTTTCCATATTTTTTAAAAAATTTTAAAAAATATGAAAAGACCTATTCACAAATAGAAAAAACTTTGTTATAATAATAACAAAGTACAGTTGACCTTCTAAGTTAAGCTTTTGCTCACTTTTTAGAGCATCTTAAAACATGAACCAAGATATGAGTCTTTAAGATTTGCATATCTTGTATTGACTCATAAGGAGAGCTTTAGATATTTGAAAAATTCAAACTAGAATACTTACTAATGAAAGGAGAAAAAACATGCCAACCAGTTTTTTATGTGAAGAAAACTTTGCGAAACTTGACAAAGTGATTGACAAGTATAAAGGTATCGGTGGGGCTCTTATGATGGTACTTCAGGAAGCTCAGGGGATTTTCGGGTGCTTGCCTATGGAAGTTCAAAAAGTAATATCCCAGAAGCTTGATGTACCTCTTGCAGAAGTGTATGGAGTTGTTACTTTTTACTCCCAATTCAGATTACTCCCAACGGGTAAATATACTGTCAGTGTATGTCTAGGTACAGCTTGTTATGTAAGAGATGCACAAAAAATTGTAGATGCCATCAAACAAGAACTCAATATTGAACTTGGTGAAACAAGCAAAGATGGTCTGTTTACTTTTGAAGCAACAAGGTGTATAGGAGCTTGTGGTTTAGCACCTGTCATTACCATTAACGAAGAAGTATATGGCAGACTAAAAGAATCCGATATTAAAGAGATACTTGCAAAATACAACAAGTAATATGGGGAGGTAAAAAATGAAATCTTTAGATGAACTTGCTAAAATTCGAGACGAAGCCAAAAGTAAAATGGGCGTAAGAGAAGGCAGTAAGGATATTCGTATTGTGGTAGGAATGGCAACCTGTGGAATTAGTGCTGGTGCCCGCCCCGTTTTAAAAGCCTTAGTAGAAGAAATTAAAATTAGAAGTCTTCAAGATATATCAGTGAGTCAAACTGGATGTATCGGTATTTGCAGATATGAGCCAATTATTGAAGTTTTTGAATCTGGAAAAGAAAAAGTAACTTATATCGAAATGACACCAGAAAAGGCGAAAAAAATAGTTTCTGAGCATATTGTTAATGGAAATGTTATTGATGATTATACCATTGGAAGCGTAAGCGGAAAATATAGTTCTCATGGAACAGTAGAAGATTTTTAGAATGCAACAATGAAATGCCAAATAGATGATGTTACGAATTAAGCTAAGGAGGTAATGTCTATGGATTTATACAGAGCACATGTATTGGTTTGTGGAGGAACAGGATGTACAGCATCAAATTCAGAAGCAATCCTAAATACATTTCAAAAAGAATTAAAAAAGAATGAATTAGACCAAGAAGTCAAAGTTATAAAAACAGGGTGTTTTGGCTTGTGTGAAGCCGGACCCATTTGTATTGTTTACCCTGAAGGCGCTTTTTACGCAGGGGTACAAGTAAAGGATATATCAACTATTGTTGAAGAACACCTTCTAAAGGGAAGGATTGTAAAAGACCTTCTTTACAAAGGTGCCTTTGAAAAAGATACTATTCGTTCTCTTGACAATGTTGACTTTTATAAGAAGCAGATGAGAATCGCTTTACGTAATTGTGGTGTAATCGACCCTGAGGATATCAATGAGTATATTGCAATGGATGGATATCAAGCATTGGGAAAAGTTCTGGCGGAAATGACACCTATGGAAGTGACGAAAATTGTTCAGCAATCAGGCTTAAGAGGCCGAGGCGGCGGTGGATTTCCTACAGGTAAGAAGTGGGAGTTTGCAAGCAAGATAAAAGGAGAACAAAAATACGTGGTATGTAATGCAGATGAGGGAGACCCTGGTGCATTTATGGACCGTTCTGTTCTTGAAGGAGACCCCCATGTCGTTGTTGAAGCAATGGCTATTGCTGGATATGCAATAGGGGCAAATGAAGGATATGTTTATGTAAGAGCTGAATATCCCATTGCGGTGAAAAGACTACAGATTGCCATTGACCAGGCAAAAGAAATGGGATTATTAGGCGATAATATATTTGACTCTGGATTTAATTTTAATTTAAGTATCCGATTAGGTGCAGGTGCTTTTGTCTGTGGAGAAGAAACAGCACTCCTAAATTCCATTGAAGGAAAACGAGGAATGCCCAGACCGAGACCACCATTTCCTGCCAATAAGGGATTGTGGCAAAAGCCAACTCTATTAAGTAATGTAGAAACTTTTTCGAATATACCCAGGATTATCATAAATGGACCTGAATGGATGGCGAATATTGGAACAGAAAAAAGTAAGGGAACTAAAGTATTTGCTTTGACAGGAAAAATTAATAACACAGGATTAGTTGAAATCCCTATGGGAACAACTCTTAGAGAAGTTGTTTATGAAATAGGTGGTGGAATTCCCAATGGTAAAAAATTCAAGGCAGTTCAAACAGGAGGGCCATCTGGTGGTTGTATAACAAAGGACCATTTAGATACGCCTATAGACTATGACAATTTAATACAATTGAGCTCTATGATGGGTTCAGGTGGAATGGTTGTTATGGACGAAGATAACTGCATGGTAGATATTGCAAAATTCTTTCTTGAGTTTACAATGGATGAATCTTGTGGCAAATGTCCCCCTTGTAGAATCGGAACAAAAAGAATGTATGAAATTTTAGAGGATATTACAAACGGAAAAGGTGAGATGGAAGATATAGAAAGACTTGAAAAACTTGCTTATAACATCAAAGCATCTGCTTTATGTGGGTTAGGTCAAACATCACCAAATCCAATTCTGTCTACCCTCAGGTTTTTCCGTGATGAATATGAAGCACATGTTAAAGACAAAAGGTGTCCAGCGGGCGTCTGTCAGGAATTATTAACTTATAGCGTTGTAGCAGACCTGTGTAAAAAATGTGGTATTTGTGCAGGCAAATGTCCCGCCGAATGTATTGATGGTGAAAAAGGAAAGACGGTTTATACCATTCAAAAGGATAAATGTATTAAATGTGGTGCTTGTCTTGAAGCTTGTCCTTTCAAGGCCATCATAAAAAGCTGAGAAGGAGAGGAGCGATAAAATGGATAAAGAACAATTGCAAGTCACTTTAACCATAGATGGTGTTGAAGTCACAGTACCTGATGGTACAACAATTTTAGAAGCTTCAAAGCAGATAGGAATTGATATTCCCACTTTATGTTACTTGAAGGATATCAATGAAGTGGGCGCGTGTCGTATGTGCGTTGTTGAAGTAGAAGGCGCGAGGGCACTTCAAGCATCTTGTGTTTACCCAGTATGGGATGGTATGGTCATTAATACAAAGAGCAAACAAGTAAGGGATGCAAGAAAATCAACACTTGAACTAATCTTATCGAATCATAATAGAGAGTGTACCACTTGTGTTAGAAGTGAAGATTGTGAACTTCAGAACTTATCAAAAGACTTAGGGATTAGCAGCATTCCATATGATGGGAGAAAAGAAATACTTGCTATAGACGAAATATCTCCTTCTATCGTAAGAGATCCCAATAAATGTATTCTGTGTGGAAGGTGTGTCAACACTTGTAGAAATGTACAAGGCATTGGCGTACTAGACTTTATTAATAGAGGATTTGATACAAAAGTAGCACCCGCTTTTGAAGTCAGTATGGGAGAAGCCTCTTGTATCTACTGTGGACAGTGCATAGAAGCATGTCCTGTAGCAGCTCTCAGAGAAAAAGATGATATCGATAGAGTATGGGACGCTTTAGATGATCCTGAAATGTTCGTGGTTGTACAAACAGCACCTGCTGTAAGAGCTGCCATAGGAGAAGAATTTGGTTACCCCATTGGAACCAGGGCAACAGCCAAAATGATTGGCGCTTTAAAAAAGATTGGCTTTGACAAAGTATTTGATACAAACTTTGCAGCAGATTTGACCATCATGGAAGAAGGAACAGAACTTATTTCCAGAATTAAGAACCAAGGTGTTTTACCAATGATTACATCTTGTTCTCCAGGATGGATTCGATATTGTGAGCACAATTATGGGGACTTATTGAACAATTTATCTACTTGTAAATCACCTCATCAAATGATGGGTGCCATACTCAAGACTTATTACGCAGAGAAGAACCAAATTGACCCCAAAAAAATGTTTGTGGTTTCCATTATGCCATGTACTTCTAAAAAGTCTGAGATTGTTAGACCCGAAATGGCCAATGATGTAGATGTGGTCTTGACAACAAGAGAATTGGCAAGAATGATTAAACAAGCTAGAATTAACTATCGCGCCTTAAACGATGAGGAACAATTCGACCAAGATTTAGTTGGCGAGTACACAGGTGCAGGTGTTATTTTCGGTGCTACTGGAGGTGTCATGGAAGCAGCTCTAAGAACTGTAGCGGACATCTTGGGTAATACGGACCTTGAAAATGTTGAATATACACCTGTAAGAGGCATTGAGGGCGTTAAAGAAGCAGAAGTTTTAATTGGAGACTTAAAAGTGAAAGTCGCCGTGGCTCATGGAACTAAAAATGCCAAAGTTGTAATGGATATGATAAGAGAAGGAAAAGCCGATTATCATTTCATTGAGATTATGGGTTGTAGTGGTGGCTGTGTATGTGGTGGCGGGCAGCCCCATGTTTCAGCTAAAGCCCTTATGGATTTAGATATAAGGCAAGAAAGAGCAAAAGCGCTATATGAAGAAGACTTGCTAATGCCCCAAAGAAAATCCCATAAGAATAGCCAGATTATGAAACTTTATGAAGACTTCTTAGGCGAACCCAATGGGCAAAGATCTCATAGGCTCTTGCATACACATTATGCACAAAAAGAATCATACGAAATCAAAAAAAACCAAAAAGTTAAAAAGAATTCTTAGCTTTAAAGATACAGCTAAAACACAATAGGATGTTTATTAGAGAGCGATTATGCTCTCTAATTTTTTTAAATTATAATTTTGTAGAAAAACTAAACTTACTATTGAAATAAGAATGGGATACAATATATAATAGGATACATCTAAGAATCGGAAAAGTATAGAAAGATAGTACAGTTAGAGGAGGAATCTGAATTGGCCAAGGTTAAAATTACTGAGACAATACTAAGAGATGCCCACCAGTCTCTGATTGCAACCAGAATGAAAACAGAAGAAATGATAGCTATATTGGAGACATTAGATCAGGTTGGATATAATGCACTTGAGATGTGGGGTGGTGCTACCTATGATTCCTGCTTGCGATTTTTGAATGAGGATCCATGGGAAAGATTAAGACTTATAAGAAAGAATGTAAAGAACACCAAGCTTCAAATGCTTCTTAGGGGTCAGAATTTATTGGGATATAAGCATTATGCAGATGATGTGGTAGAAGAATTTGTTAAAAGAGCTATTGGAAATGGCATAGACATCATTCGAATTTTTGATGCTTTAAACGATGTAAGAAATATAAGTAAAGCGTTAGAAGTGACTAAAAAAGAAGGTGGACATGCACAAGCGACCATTTCTTATACCATTAGTCCTGTCCATACCAATGAAGCTTTTATTGACTTAGGTGTAGAACTTCAACAAATGGGGGCAGACTCTATTTGTATAAAAGATATGGCTGGATTACTGGATCCTTATGGGACTTATGACTTAATAAAATCTATGAAAAAGAAGATTTCTATTCCAATTGAGCTACATACCCATGCTACCAGTGGATTGGGAAGCATGACGTATTTAAAAGCCATTGAAGCAGGAGTGGACATTATTGATACTGCTATTTCTCCATTTTCTGGGGGAACTTCACAGCCACCAACAGAGCCCATGGTAGCGACCCTACAGGGTACAAAGTATGACACAGGTTTGGACATGAAGTTGTTAAATGATGTTGCAGAGCATTTTGAACCTATAAGAGATAGAAGCATCGAAAGTGGTCTTTTAGATCCCAAGGTTATGGGTGTGGATATTAACACATTAATCTATCAAATACCCGGTGGCATGTTATCCAATCTTGTATCTCAATTAAAACAACAAAATGCGATGGATAAGTACCAAGAAGTTCTGAATGAAGTACCAAGAGTAAGAGAAGACCTGGGATACCCACCATTAGTGACGCCAACAAGTCAGATTGTTGGGACACAAGCGGTGTTAAATGTGGTAATGGGTGAAAGATACAAAATGGTAGCAAATGAAGTTAAAAATTTAGTTAAAGGCATGTATGGAAAAACCACTGTACCCATAAAAGAGGATATCATAAAGAAAATAATTGGAGACAGTGAAGTGATTACTTGTAGACCTGCAGATTTAATAGAGCCGGAGCTTGAGAGACTAAAAAAAGAAATCTCCCAATATATGGAACAAGAAGAAGACGTTTTATCCTATGCCCTCTTTCCACAAGTTGCCCTTGATTTCTTTAAATATAGAAATGCACAGCGATACCAAATAGATCATTCAATGTTAAATGAGGAAGATATGGTATATCCAGTTTAAAAACAGCCGTAAGGCTGTTTTTTATATGCTACGGAGATAACAGATAACAGATAATAGTTAAGGTCGATTTTGCTGTGCAAAATCTGCATTATATAAGAATAAATCTAAGATCTTTGATATGCTGTTAAAAAAATAGTTAATCGTGTATAATTAAAAAAAGAAGAGCTTTTCACGGGCAGGCACAGGACCAGCCCCTACATAATTTTCACGGGCAGGTGCGAGACCAGCCCCTACATAACTTTACTTACACTTAAACTTCAACTTACTTTTACGGGCAGGTGCGAGACCAGCCCCTACATAACTGAGGTGATACAATGCGGCTTCTTATTAAGAATGGGATCGTAATCGATCCAAGTCAGAATTTAAATGGCAAATATGATATTTTGATAGATGAAGGAAAAATAAGAGACATCAGAACAACTTCTTTGGATAGAGATTGTATTTCTATTGATGCGGAAGGGATGTATGTGGTTCCTGGGCTTATCGACGTGCATGTTCATTTGCGAGATCCAGGATATGAGCACAAGGAGACTATTATGACAGGCGCTGAATCTGCGGCAGCTGGTGGATTTGCAACCATTGTGTGTATGCCCAATACTCAACCTGTAATCGATCATCCAGATACAGTTCGATACATTCAAAATAGAGCAAAGCTCGCGGATGTTAATATCTATATGTTGGGAAGTGTGACTAAAAACCTTGAAGGTGAAGTGTTAAGCGATTATGCTATATTAAAGGAATTAGGTATTGTGGGTATTACAGATGATGGGATGACCCTTAATAATGCAAAAGTTATGTATGAAGCATTAGAAAGGGCTCGGGAATATAAGTTGTTGACTTGCCTGCATTGTGAAGACAAAGAGCTTGTTTATGACAATAGCATTCATCAGGGTGATGTTGCAAAACAGCTGGGGCTATTAGGAAGACCCGCGGTATCTGAGGATATCATTGTAGCAAGAGATATTGTGTTGGCAGAGAGCTTGGATGCAAAGATACATATTCAGCATGTTTCATCGGGAAATTCTGTGAAGCTTATTAGAAGGGCGAAAGAAAGAGGCGTAAAAGTTTCTTGTGAAGCAACGCCTCACCATTTATTAGGAACAGATCATTGGGTCAGATCACAAGGAACCAACGCAAAGATGAGCCCGCCACTGAGAAGTGATAAAGATAAAAAGGAAATTATTGAAGGTTTAAAAGATGGCACCATAGATATTATTGCAACGGACCACGCGCCCCATACAGAGGAAGATAAAGGACAAGATATCCTTAAAGCAGCCAATGGCATAGTAGGCCTAGAGACAGCTTTAGGTGTGATTATGACACATTTTGTTCATTCCGGCATAATTGATATGAGACGTTTGGTGATGCTTATGAGCTTAAAGCCTTCGGAACTTTTTGAGCTGGATAAAGGCACTTTGAAAGTGGGTAAAGATGCAGACGTTACCATTATAGACCCAAATAAAAAATGGACGGTGGATAAAAATCAATTTAAATCAAAAGGGAAAAACACCCCTTTTCATGGCATGGAATTAACAGGTAAAGCGGTCATGACCATTGTTAATGGAAAAGTGGTTTATGATGAGATTACAAGGTGACAGGTGACAGGGATAGATAAGAGATAACAGATAATAGATAATAGTTATGGAGGATTTTGGTTCACAAAATCTACATAATTAATACTTTAGAGTAAAATTAAAGATTCTGAGCATGGCGAAGAATCCACTTTCATTATTCATTGTTCATTATTCATTATTTATCATTCATTCTTAATTCTTTTAAATTCTTAATTCTTAATTCCTAATTCTTAATTTGTAATGCGATAGCATTACATAAGCCCTTCTTTCTCATCAAAGCCAAACAGAATATTCATATTTTGAATTGCTTGTCCTGCTGCACCTTTTACTAAATTATCAAGTGATGAGGTGACAATAAGTCTTTTGGTTCGTATATCAATTCTTATGCTAATATCGCAAAAATTGGTGTCTTTTACAAAACGTGTTTCAAGGTATTCCTGGCGTATTCTAACAAAAGGCGCATTTTTATAGAATGCTCTATAGATGCTATAAATTTCTTCTTCAGTAGAGAAAGCAGGTAAGGTGCCGTAACACGTGGCAAGAATACCTCTTTGCATAGGAATCAGATGTGGTGTAAAAGTAACATTAATACGTTCTCCATATGCCTTTGAAAGTTCCTGCTCGATTTCCGGGGTATGTCTGTGGGAAGCAATACCATAGGCTTTTACAGATTCGTTGCATTCTGCGAACATAAGTGAAAGATCGGTCTTTCGGCCACCGCCTGTAATACCAGATTTCGCATCAATGACAATAGAATAAGGGTCAACAAGTCCAAATTTGAGTGCAGGAGCAAGGGCTAAAATACTGGCAGTGGTATAGCACCCAGGATTTGCAACTATTTGTGAGGATTGAATTTTATCTTTCCATAATTCAGGTAATCCATATACAGCAGAGTCCAATAAATTTTCGCAGAGGTGCTTTGTTTTATACCAATGTTCAAAGATTTCCTTATCATTTAATCGAAAGTCAGCGCCTAAATCAATTACTTTTATACCCGCTTCATAAGCTTGTCTCACATAGTTAAAAGATAAACCATGTGGCAGTGCCGTAAATAAAACATCTATTTCATCAAATTTGTCAATGGCCTTTTCCGAATGAATTAATACATTATCTACAACACCTTTAAGGGCAGGGTAGACTTCGCTAAAGCCTTGATTCTCATAACTATTTGAACTTAAAAAAATGATTTCCACTTCGGGATGCCCCACCAGCCTTTTTACCAGTTCGTGTCCTGCATAGCCGGTGGAGCCAATAATACCTATTTTTATCATATTTACATCTCCTGTTCTGTTGGGGATTATCGTTCTCTAAAAAAACGCTGTACTAAGTACTACTATAATAAAAAAAGAGAAAAAAATCAACTAATGGATTGCATAAATATTAAAAAAAATGTATAATTATTAAAATGGTAAAGGAGATTAAATAAATGGAAAAGGTAAATGTGTTAATAGAAGCCCTTCCGTATATAAAGAAATTTTATGGAAAGACTTTTGTTATTAAATATGGTGGAAGTATCATGGAACACACCCAAGCAAAGAAAGCATTTATAGAGGATGTTGTACTTCTTAAGCTTGTGGGAATAAATATTATCATTGTTCATGGTGGTGGGCCGAATATTTCTAAAATGCTGAAGAAATTAGATATACCATCAGAGTTTATTAATGGACTCAGAGTTACAGACGAAGCGACCATGGAAGTTGTTGAAATGGTTTTGTCTGGGAAAGTTAATAAAGAGATTGCCGGTGAATTGTGCCAGCATGGGATTAGTGCTTTAGGAATTAGCGGAAGAGATAGCAATTTAATTAAAGCTAAGAAAATCGCTTCAAATCAGGAAGGACAAGATGACCTTGGCTGTGTAGGAGCTGTTGAGGAAATAAATAAAGATTTAATAGAGGATTTATTACAAAGCGGACATGTTCCTGTTATTTCTCCTGTTGCGGCAGATTATGCGGGAAATATTTATAATATTAATGCTGATTACGCAGCAGCTGAAATAAGCTCGGCATTGAAGGCAGAGAAATTGATTCTTCTTTCAGACGTAAAAGGACTTTATAAAGATTTTAATAATCCGGATACATTTATTTCTGAAGTAACGTCTGTGGAAATACAGAAATATTTGTATGAGGGTGTGATTACTGGAGGGATGATTCCTAAAATGCAGTGTTGCATTCAAGCCATTCAAGATGGAACGAAGGATGTACACGTCATTGATGGAAGAAAAGAGCACAGCCTTATACTCGAGATTTTCACCAACGACGGTAGTGGGACTATGATTCGAGGAATATGATATTAATTAATAATGAATAACTCAACTTTCCCACCACGAAAGTTAATTTAAATGATTTATGTTACTATAGGAGACGTTCAATGTATTTATTTTTGTTTTGCAAACGAACCCTTAAGATAGGATTAAGCTTCAGCAAAGACGCGGTGCGCTAAACCCTTGCAATATGATGTGTAGGAACCGGTTTTCATAGTAAGTTACTAAATTATATGCCTAACTGAAATTTACAATGAAAACTAGTGCAAAACAAAAATAAATACATTAAACATCTCTTTCAACATGGAAATTATAATTTAAGAAGTGCTTTTATGAGGTGGGAAAGTTGAGTGAATAATGAATAATAAAGGAAGATTTTGCGAAGTAAAATCCCCAACTTAAACTTAAACTTAAACTCACACTTACACTTAAACTTAAACTTACTTACACTTACACATGAAAGGATGCAAAATATGGATGGGCTTATATATTTGGAAGATGGAACGGTATATTGGGGAAAAGGTTTTGGATATAAAGGGACTGCTGTAGGGGAGATTGTTTTTAATACATCTATGACAGGGTATCAGGAGATTTTGACAGATCCATCTTATGCAGGTCAGGTAATTAATATGACGTATCCTCT
The DNA here is from genome assembly GCA_016278615.1 of Clostridia bacterium. Classification (GTDB taxonomy): domain Bacteria; phylum Bacillota; class Clostridia; order Peptostreptococcales; family JAAYPU01; genus Soudan-22. The sequence goes on from JADQBM010000119.1 coordinate 29,708, forward strand.
TATAGGGAATTACGGGGTTAATTCAGAGGAAAATGAATCACAGAAGATTCATGCAAAGGGCCTTATTGTAAAAGTCATATCAGAAACCCCTTCAAACTACAAAAGTAATAAGACTTTAAGCCAATGGTTGAAAGAAATGCGGGTTACAGGCATTTTTGATGTAGATACAAGAAGTATTACTCGTAAAGTACGTAAAGAAGGAACCATGAAATGTGTGATTTCCAATGAAGAAATCAACTTAGATGTACTAAAAGAAATTTGCGACAAAAATACTTTGAAGCAAGATTTAATGAAAAGTGTGGGAACCAAAGAGGTGATTCATATTGAAGGTACCTCTTATAAAGTAGCTGTCTGGGATTTTGGAATAAAGAGCAATATTGTAGAAAGTCTTAGAAAAAGAAATTGTGATATTACCATTTTTCCTTATGATGCAAAAATTCAAGACATTAAGAGTATTAACCCAGATGGCCTATTGCTTTCAAATGGACCAGGTGACCCGAAAGAATCAGTAGAAGCCATTAATGAAATTCGTAAGTTAATCCTTAATATTCCAACTTTCGGGATTTGCCTAGGGCATCAGCTTTTAGCTTTAGCGGTTGGTGGCGATACTTATAAACTCCAATATGGACACAGAGGGAGCAATCATGGGGTATACGATAAGAAGACAGGAAAAGCTTATATTACATCCCAAAACCATGGATTTGCAGTAAAAGCTGAAAGCATTATTTTAAAAGGAATGGATGCCACTCATATTAATTTGAATGATGGAACTATAGAAGGGATGAAGCATAACAGTTTGCCTTTCTTTTCGGTTCAATTTCACCCTGAAGCTTCACCAGGGCCACATGATACCGCCTATTTGTTTGATGATTTTATAAAGTTAATGGCAGAAAATAAAAATAGGGGACAGTGAACAGGTGATAGGCGACAAAGGACACAGGGAACAATAGAAACAATAATTTTATCTTGAGGTGAAAAATATGTCTAAGGATTATTCGTTGGAGAAAGTATTGATTATTGGCTCGGGGCCAATTATTATAGGGCAAGCAGCAGAGTTCGATTATTCAGGGACTCAAGCGTGTAAAGCCATAAGAGAAGAAGGCATTGAGACCATTTTGGTGAACAGCAACCCAGCCACCATTATGACAGATAGAGATATTGCCGACCGTGTGTATATTGAACCTTTAACAGAAGAAGCGTTAGAGGAAATCATTAAAAAGGAAAGGCCTGATGGTATTCTTGCTGGATTTGGGGGCCAGACGGCGCTGAATCTTTCAATCAGATTGGATGAGAAGGGGATATTGTCAAAATACAATACAAAACTCATAGGCATTAATAAGGAAAGTATAAAAAAAGCTGAAGATCGTGACGAATTTAAGAAGTTAATGATTGAAATCAATGAACCCATTCCCGCCAGCATCATCGCTACAAATTTTGAGCAGTGTAAGGCCTTTACAGAGGAAATCGGTTATCCTGTTATCGTTCGTCCAGCTTATACATTAGGAGGAACCGGAGGCGGGATTGCAAATGATGATGTTGAGCTAAAGGAAATATGCAAAAGTGGTATACAAAACAGTTCAATTGGTCAGATACTGTTGGAACAATCCGTTTCAGGTTGGAAAGAAATAGAATACGAAGTCATGAGAGATGCAAAAGACAATTGTATCATTGTTTGTAATATGGAAAACTTTGATCCTGCAGGAATTCACACAGGAGATAGTATTGTTGTAGTACCTTCACAGACCTTACGGGATACAGAATATCAAATGTTGAGAGATGCGTCCCTCAAGATAATTCGAAGCTTAAAAATAGAGGGTGGGTGTAATATTCAGTTTGCCTTAGATCCTTTAAGCAATCAATATATTGTTATTGAGGTTAATCCTCGTGTCAGTCGTTCCTCCGCTTTAGCATCTAAAGCGGCAGGATATCCCATTGCGAAAATTGCCGCAAAAATCGCTTTAGGATATACCTTAGATGAATTGAAGAATTATGTGACAGAAAACTCCAGCGCTTGTTTTGAGCCAACACTGGACTATTGTGTTGTCAAATTCCCTAAATGGCCTTTTGATAAATTCAGGACGGCTTCTAAAAAATTAGGGACCCAGATGAAAGCCACGGGAGAGGTTATGGCAATCAGTAGGACTTTCGAGAGTGCCCTTTTGAAAGCGCTTACGTCTCTTGAAATTAAGTATAATGGACTCCGCATTCAATATATAAAAGATATGAGTGATGCAGAACTTTTGAATAAAATGAAACATACGGATGATGAGCGGATCTTTGCCTTAGCAGAGGCGCTTCGAAGAGAATATGACATTGAAACTCTCAATCACATAACTGGAATCGATCCATGGTTTTTAAATAGCATTAATAACATTGTGTTAATGGAAAAAAGGCTGATAGAAAAGCAAGTTGATGTACAATTGCTCTATGAAGCAGAGGCCATGGGGTTTACGGATAGTGAAATACTGAGTCTATCAGGACTGCCACGTGAAGCGTTACAAGACATGAGAATTTATCATGATATTTTCCCTGTATATAAAATGGTAGACACATGTGGGGGTGAATTTGAGGCTGCTACACCCTATTACTATTCATGCTTTGATGATGAAGACGAATGTAAGATATCCGAAAGAAAAAAGATTCTCGTAGTGGGTTCGGGACCCATTCGAATCGGACAGGGAATTGAATTTGATTATTGTTGTGTTCATGGTGTAGGAGCAATCAGAGAAGCGGGCTATGAGTCCATTATTATCAATAATAATCCGGAAACCGTTAGTACGGATTTTGATACATCAGATAAGTTATATTTTGAAGCACTTCATATAGATGATATTATGAACGTATTGAAAAGAGAAAAGCCTGAAGGTGTTATTCTGCAATTTGGGGGACAAACATCACTCAACTTAGCTAAACAGCTTTATGAGAGAAGTATTAATATATTGGGGACTTCTTTTACATCTATTGATTTGGCTGAAGACCGAGAAAAGTTTGGTGAATTTTTAAACCGTCTGGATATTCCGACTCCTGAAGGATATGCGGTGGCTACCTTAGATGAGGCACATAAGGTGTTAGACAAGTTAGGTTTTCCAGTAGTCGTGAGACCTTCCTATGTTATTGGAGGTAGAGCCATGCAAGTCATCTATGAGAGAGAAAGCTTAGAGGCGTATCTAAAAGAAGCGGTTGAATTGTCTAGTGACTCCCCTGTTATTATTGATCGGTATATTCGAGGCACAGAGATTGAAGTAGATGCAGTTGCGGATGGGAAAGAAGTGCTGATACCAGGTATTATGGAACATATTGAAAAGACAGGTGTCCATTCTGGAGATAGCATTTCAGTATATCCTCATTTTACACTGAATGATGAGACAGTAAAAACCCTTGTGGCATACACAAAAAAAATCGTTAGCAATCTTAAAATTGTAGGACTTATTAATATTCAATATGCTTATGATGGGGAAAAAATATATGTGATTGAGGTAAACCCCAGAGCCTCCAGAACAGTACCCATACTCAGCAAAGTGACAGAAGTACCTATGGTTAAGTTGGCTGTTGAGGCAATGTTGGGTAAATCCATTAAAGAGATGGGTTATGGGACAGATCTCATGGAAAGGAAACCTTTTTATGCTGTTAAAGTACCTGTTTTTTCAGGTGAAAAATTGATAGATGTGGATATTTCTTTGGGCCCTGAAATGAAATCAACAGGAGAAGTATTAGGGATTGATACAGTTTTGGACAATGCCATATACAAAGGGTTCTTAGGTGCGGGAATAAAAATTCCTACCCAAGGCGGTATCTATGTTTCAATAAAAGATTTTGACAAGACACCCGTTACTCTGAATACGTTACAAAGATATATTAAGATGGGATTTAAGATATTTAGCTCGCAGGGAACTTACGAATATTTGGATGAAAATGGGATTAATAGCACTCAAATGGATGTTTTGGACGTTGAATCATGTATTTATAATTCCGAGATTGTTATGGTTATCAATACTCCTACCAAGGGAGGAGATACCATTAAAGGCGCTTTTAAAATCAGGCGGAAGGCTTTGGAGAATCGTTTGCCTGTTCTGACATCTATAGAAACTGCACAAGCATTTGCGACAGCAGTTCAATTAAGCCAAGAAAAAAGATTGATTCATTACAAAACCATCGATGAGTATGTAAATAATATTTAATTTTTTTCAAAAAACCTTAGACAAATTCCCCCAAAAAAATGTATAATATTTTATTAAGAGATAGATAGAGTCGTTACATGGAAAAAAGGGTGATTATATGAGATTTGTACCTTCTGTTTGCTTACAAGAAGGAATGGTTATCGGCAAAGATCTGTATGGTTTGGACGGTATACTTTTATTAAAAGAAGGACAATCAATATCTGAAACAAATATTAACAGAATTCTGAGTTTAGGTTTTCAGGGTATTTATATCGTTGACAAAATATCTCAGGATATTTATATTCAGAATATTATTGATGATACCTTAAGGCAAAAGACCATTAGTGCTGTGAAACACATCTTTAATTGTTTAGAGAACCAGGATGAAAAACAGGCTGAAATGAATTTAATGGATGCGATGCAATATGTTGAAGATATTATCGATGAGATTCTTAATAACAAACATGCCATTATCAATATGGTAGATTTAAAGTTTTTTGATGATTATACTTACTATCATTGCGTGAACGTGTCGGTTATTTCTGTGGTTGTTGGAATGGGTTTGGATTTAAGCAGAGAGGACTTATGCAAATTAGGGTTGGGGGCATTGCTTCATGATATTGGGAAAGTTTTCGTTCCAAAAGAAATATTAAATAAGGAAGGTCATTTAACAGTTGAAGAGATGGCCATTGTCCAAAACCATTCTGAAGACGGGTATAATTATTTAAGGGAAAAATGGGAAATTCCCATTAAATCTTATATTGCAGTTTTGTTTCATCATGAAAGATATAATGGAACAGGCTATCCAAGAGGTAAAGAAAAGAATGATATCCAATTGTTCAGCAGAATAATTGCCGTTGCAGATGTTTATGATGCATTAATATCAGACCGGCCTTACAGAAAAGCAGTTTTGCCATCAGATGCTGTCGAGTATGTTATGGGTGGCTCAGGTCTCTTTTTTGACCCAGACATCGTTAAGGTTTTCGTTCAAAAAGTAGCTCCGTATCCCTTGGGAACATGTGTGCGGTTAAGCAATGGAAAAGTAGGTATTGTGGTTGGTAATTATGAAGATGCTTGTTTAAGGCCCAAATTGAAACTTTTAAACCATGAGGATGAAGATGTTTATATAGACTTAAAAAATGATCCAGATTCTTGGAATGTTACAATTGTAGAAAATATCGTAGATAATGTAGAAGAGATATTGAATATATAGGCTTGCATGTAAAACAATAGAGGTTCAATTGAAAAGATTAAGTATAATTTTTTCCTTCACGTTAAATAATAAAAATATTATTTAATAATTGGAGGGCTTAAAATGCCAAGAGATGGTGCCTATATCAACCATAATGACTTTGATCAACCTCAAGGAAATAAAGATATTTCTGACAATCTCTATGAGAAAACAAAAAGCAAGATGAAATCCAATAAACCTAAAGAGTCTCTTGAAGATCCAATGATGGAAGCAATCAAAAAAGATGAACACCCGGTTAAGGACGAAAATCCAGATGAATAATGAATAATGAATAGTGAATAATGAATAATGAAGGAAAGGAATTTGTTCTAAGAACAAATTCCTTTAAATCTTAAATCCTGAAGCCCTAGTCAGAATCTCTGATTCTGTCACAGGTCTCATACTGGAATTCTAAAATCTCTGATTTTAATAGAATTCTTCAGTTGAAGCCCTAGTTAGAATCTCTGATTCTGTCACAGGTCTCATACTGGAATTCTAAAATCTCTGATTTT
>JADQBM010000004.1 GCA_016278615.1 Clostridia bacterium
TATGAGACCTGCACATCAAATCATAGATTTGAGCTAGGGCTTCAGGATTTAAGATATGATGTGGATTCCTTGTTGTACTCAGAATCTTCTTTTAAATAGAAGCATTTTCTTTTTGTATCAAAAAAAGAAGGAATTTTACTAAATTTAGTAAAATTCCCACCTTCAATCTTAAATCCTAAATCTTAAATTCTAAATCCTTAGTCTTAAATCTTAAATTGCTTTTTCTCAACGTCCTTCTTTATCCAAAAACATAGCAATTAAATGCCCTCTGCTTTTCACACCCACTTTTGTAAAAATGTTATTAATATGCTTTTTTACGGTATTGATACAAATAGAAGCGGTTTCACTAATTTCAAGATTGGTATATCCTTTGCATATTAAGCGTATGATTTCATATTCTCTCAAAGTCAAATGGTATTTATCTATATATTTTTTCTCTCTATGATTGTATAAGTCAAATTGATTTATGTTTTTTAATCGGAACTCCAAATGTGAAAGTAGCTGCTTTAATACATAGAGATCTCTGTCTGAAAAGTCATTTTTCATCTTGGTTCTATACAAAGTAACGGCTCCGGCAAAAACACCATTGTCTATAATACTCATGCCAGCTAAATAGATAAGCCCAGATGGCTCCAAATACTCGATATAAAAAGGACTCTTTTTTCTTATATCTTCATTAATCAAATCGGACTCTCGGTACACAGTAGATTCACAATTCGAAAAAACCCATTTCACATAATCAATCTCTCCATAATAGGATTCATATTTACTCATAAAATCTTCTTCAAATTTTTTAGAGAAATTACTGACAACAATGGGTTGCACAAGTTTCAAATAGGTTGAGTCATAAACTTCCCCCAATGAAAAGTCAGCGAAATCATAGTCAATCAATTTCTTCGTCTTTTGAAGAAAATATAGTCTCATTTTGTCTATATCTTCGATACTATTCATATGATTGATGATTTCAGAAATCAATTCCCATTCTTTTTCCTGCAAGGTCCCCATATTCATCCACCCTTAATTGTTCTATTGACTATATCATAATTAAATATTACTTTTTTTACAAGCGATATGTCTCTTTCATGGAAAAATAAAACTTTTAATGTAAAAAAAATGGTTCTGCATTAATATCGAAAGAGAAGCTAAAAAAGCTTCTCTTTTTAAAATCATTATTAACAGTCTCTAATTTTTCTGGCTTAGCAAAAGAAAACTATGAACAATTTTTATGCAAATTATTAAAATAGTGACTTTCAATATAATGGTATCCTTGGTCAAAAGCTTCAAGATTTATTTGAGCCATGCTATTACTAAAATTGCTTTTTATGGACTCCCTTGTAGATTTGAAGTGTAATTTCGGAAGCAATTTGGTGAGTCCCCCTAGCATGATGATATTAACAGTGAAAGGTTCAAACTGGGTTTCTGCTATTTCAGTAGCGGGCAATTTATAAATCTGCTCATTTACAGGGTCTGTTTTTACTAAAGAACTATTTACTAAAATAATGCAGTCACTTCTTGTTTCTTCTTTATATTTTTCATACCCAAATTGATTAAAAGCAATGAAGAGATCTGCACTTTCTACTTTCATATAGTCAATATAACTATCTGAGACCACTACCTCTGCCTTGCAGGCACCGCCTCTTGCTTCTGGACCATAACTTTGGGTTTGAGATACATAATAGTGTTCATTAATCCCATAAGCTTTTGCTAAAATCACAGAAGCCAATATAACGCCTTGCCCCCCGGCACCTGCTATTCTGATATCTTTTCTCACTTTTATGCCTCCATTTCTACATTAATGCACCCATCTGGGCACATGATTTCACATAATTGACATACCATACATTTTTCTTTTTCCATTACCCATGGAAAAAATGTCCCATAACGATTTCTTTCTTGTGAAATAGCAAAGACGCCTTTAGGACACGCATTAACACAAATTTCACATCCTTTACAATACATTTTGTCTATGGTTATATTCATAAATTCACCTTCCATTTGATTTATATATGATTTCATCTTTTAAATTTTGAATTTTCTCTGTATACTCTTTTCTTTTTAGTTCTTTTTTAAAGTTTCCTATGGTCATTTTACCTTCTTTGTCTCCACCTTCCCATTTGGAAGTCACGACTGCATTCTCTTTTATGCGCTGAATAATTTTCCATGAGTCCCTTTCTTTAAATATGCTTTTTCCTGCTTGAACTGGGCAAGGTGACAGCACCTCAATAAAAGAAAAACCATTATGGGTAATGCCTTCCCTTATAGCCTTTTTAAGTTGATTGGGGTGCCCAACCGTCCATCTTGAACAAAACGTTGCTCCCGCGCTTATTGCAACTCCGCATCCATCTATAGGTTCATCCATTGCGCCGTAAGGGCTTGTTTTTGTTCTGGCATCTATAGGTGTTGTAGGAGATTTTTGCCCGCCTGTCATGCCATAGATATAATTATTGACCATGATCACTGTAATATTAATATTTCTTTTGGCTGCATGAAGCAAATGGTTACCGCCTATTGCTAAACAATCTCCGTCTCCAGTAAATACAATAATATTTTTTTTAGGTTGGCTCAATTTTAATCCTTCTGCAAAAGCAATGGCTCTTCCATGAATGGTATGCATCACATCCATATTTAGATATGGGGGTATCCACGAAGAGCATCCTATTCCACTGACGCAAGCTGTGTCTTCCTTAATGCCTAACGCTTCAATTGCATGGATGGTTGCGTTGAGAACAATTCCATTTCCACATCCAGGACAGAATATATATGGGAGAGATTCTTTTTTTATATACTTTTCTACTAGAGTATTCATTGCAAATTTTTCTCCTTTTTAATAATCTCAAACAATTCCATTGGCTTATGAATATTACCTCCTAATTTTGGCACAGAAATAACTTTGCTTTTTTTCAAGCACCTTTCAATTTCTAGACAGTATTTTCCCATATTCATTTCAGGAACGATTACTGTTTTGATATGTCCTGCAAGACGATATATCTCGTCTTCAGGAAATGGCCAAATAATATTTACTTTAATCAACCCTGCTTTTATTCCATATTCTCGCGCCATTTTAACGGTTCTTTCTGCGGATCTTACCACACTTCCAAATGCTATGATTGCTATATCGGCATCCTCAAGATACTTGTAGGTAATATCCGTAAGATCCTTATGATTATCTCTGATTTTTCCTGTCAACGCCCTAATGAACTCACCACTTTTCTGTGCTATATGTCCTATTCTCCGACCTTTCTCATCGTGTAATTGTCCCTCAACTAAAATATTGCGACCCTCAAAAAAATTCCCGGCATGTGGAATATGCTGATCATCCCTACCAAAAGGTTCTTCACATCTTTTCACATACTCCTTTTCCTCTATTTCTATACAATCTGGAATGATAATTCTTTCTCTCATATGCCCGATGATTTCATCCGTCAAAAGTATTACCGGTGTTCTATACTTTTCTGATAAATTAAATGCTTTGATTGTAAAGTCAAACATTTCTTGAACAGAAGAGGGTGTAATACATATGATTTCATAATCACCATGGCTTCCATATTTTGCTTGATAGACATCTTGCTGTGATGAAAATGTAGGTTGACCTGTTGCCGGTCCCCCACGCTGCACGTTTACAACTACTGTTGGTGTTTCCGTAACAATGCCATACCCCAAAGCTTCCTGCATCAATGTAAAGCCCGGTCCAGATGTTGCAGTCATGGATTTTTTTCCGCCCCACCTTGCGCCTAAGATGGCACACATTGCGGAAATTTCATCTTCCATTTGAATGAACATGCCCTCATTTTTATATAAGCTCTCTGACATATATTCTATAATTTCTGTGGATGGTGTAATGGGATAACCAGCAAAAAATTTACAGCCTACATGAATGGCAGCTTCTGAACATGCTTCATTTCCTTGTATCACTTTTTCTCCATGAATTTCGATGACTTTTTGTTTCAACATTTTGAATGCCTCCTTGTTTACATGTTGAGAATAACATGTATCAAGTAAAAAGTAAGGCGAATTCAACCTTTTATTCATGTATCATAGGCCTTTTATTGTTTATTAAATATTGTAATTTCAAAATAATTGTATGTGGAAATACCTGTATGCAACAATATTGAAAACTCAGCTAAGTTTTCAAAAAATAAAAAGAATGGCAGTTCATTTAACCTTTGCCACTCTTTTTCTTATATGCTTATAACAGATAATGGATTATGCTTTTTCCTCTACTTTTTATTGGGAATTTTCATTCCTTTCTCTGCTCGCTCTTTTGCATTATTAAGATGTTCAATAATCTCTTGGGTACCTTTTTTTGTATCCTGTGTGAAAAAACAATCTAAAATACTTTTATGTTCTTTCAGTGTTTCTTCTAATAAGCTTTCATGATACATTCCTACCTGTCGGGTTTTTTCAACATAGAGCTGATAAGCCCTTAGAATCTGTGTCATAAATCGACTCTTGGTTGCCGTGTATATGGCCTCGTGAAACCTGGTATTGATGTCCATGACTTTATTGATATCCTTTTTTTGAGTATAAAATTCCATAAGTTCATATATCTCTTGTAATTGTATGCGTTCATCTTCACTAATTCTTTCTATTGCCCACTTAATGGCAACACCCTCAACTGCCTGACGAATTTCATATAAATCTTCAACATCCTGTTTCTCAAACCCTAGGACATATGCCCCTTTGTTTGTGATATTTTCTATAAGACCTTCTTGCTCTAATTGTTTAAAGGCTTCTCTAATAGGCGTTCTACTTACGCTAAACTCATCTGCAACATCGTTCTCTTGAATTTTTTCTCCTGCAGGGCATTCCCCTACTAAAATTCTATCTCTTAAAGCGTTAAATATCATATCTGATAAAGAATGATTATTATACAAGGCATTCTTAATATTATTGTTCAATACCATCATCTCCGATTGCTATGTTCATTTAGGAAAAAAGCTGCTTCTTTATAACGCAGTTCAAGATCTCATCCCTAAATCATCATATACCACTCTCTACAAAAAAGCTACACTATTTCTATAAAATTGATGCGTTAATTTATATGAAATCCACTTAAATATCTCCCATAAATCTTCCAATATCTTTCCTGTAATAAGCCCCTTCAAAAGTAATTTTTTTAATGTTTTTGTATGCTTTTTCCTGAGCTTCCTCTGTTGTGTCGCCCCATGCAGTCACCCCAAGGACACGTCCACCATTGGTCACGACTTTTCCATCTTTTTTCTTGGTCCCTGCATGAAAAACAACTACACCATCCTCTACATCGTCTAATCCCGATATGGCCTTGCCCTTTTCATAGTTTCCTGGATATCCTCCTGAAGCCATGACCACACAGACGGTTTTTCTTTGGCTCCATTGAATTTGCTTTTCACTAAGGCGTCCCTCAAGAACACTTTCAATAATATCCACTAAATCTGTCTCAAGGCGCGTCAGTATGGTCTGAGTTTCAGGGTCTCCAAACCGTACATTGAATTCCAGAACTTTTGGTTCTCCTTCACGAATCATCAACCCGATAAAAAGGATCCCTTTGAAATCAAGACCATCTTTTTTGAAGCCATCAATGATTGGGTCAAGAATTTGCCCTCTAATTTTAGTATCAAGTGCTTGATCATAAATAAAACTGGGAGAATAAGTGCCCATGCCACCGGTATTAGGGCCTTCATCATTATCAAATATTTTTTTATAGTCTTGGGCCGGCACCATTGGCACAATGGTATTCCCATCTACAAAACACAAAATAGAGGTTTCAATCCCTGTTAGGAATTCTTCTACTACAACTTTATCTCCTGCATGACCAAATACTTTATCCGCCATCATTTCATCACAAGTTTTCAGTGCCATCTCTTTATTCTCTGCTATTACAACCCCTTTTCCCGCTGCCAGCCCGTCCGCTTTAATGACCATGGGGTATCCGAAAAGTCCAACTTCTTTTTTGATTTCCAAGAGATCTGTAAATTCTTTGTACTTTGCTGTGGGGATCTTATGCCTCACGAGGAAGTCTTTTGTAAAGGCCTTGCTGCCTTCTAATTGTGCACACTTTTTATTGGGCCCAAATACTTTAAGACCTTCTTTTTCGAATATATCTGCTATTCCTTCAGTTAATGGGACCTCTGGCCCTACCACTGTAAGATCCATATGATTTTCTTTTGCAAATTGACATAGAGCCTCAATATCTTCGGCTGGGATATCCACACACTCTGCAAGGTCTGCAATGCCTGGATTTCCAGGCGCACAATATATTTTTTTGATTTTAGGGCTTTGTGCAAGCTTCCATATAATAGCGTGTTCTCTTCCACCACTACCAACAACTAATACTCTCATGAAACATTCTCCTTTTTAATCTACTTCTTCACCCAGTATCTCTTCATATTCTTCATTTGTAAAATGTCCTATTGGTGCTTTATAAGTGTTTCCCTTATTATCCTGCACCCTGACAATCAACTTTATATCTGGAAATTCCCATTCCTCTTTATGTTCATATATCCCTGAAAAACTATAGTGCTCCGATTCAGAAATTCTTTTTCTTTCTTCGGATTCCCTTTCAGGAATGGCATTACTTAAATCCTCTAATTCCTTATGCGTATAGTTCTCACGATTTAATAAATCCATAGTATCTATATATTCTTTCCCCACATAAATATCTGCCTTTACCTCTTTTACGGTGAAATCCTTTAAGAATTCTGCAAACATCTCTTCGCTTTTTCTCCTGACATCTACGAATACATAAAAGCTAAAATACCCCTCTTCATCCTCATAGCTATACTGTGCACCCATAAGCTCCCCATTTACTGTTACCAAACTTTTCTTGTAATGGCTCAGGTTCAGTGTCTCTAATGGACTGCTTCGAAGGGACTGATTACTTTCTCCTAAAACCTGAATGTCATAATTATCATCTGCCAAAAGGGAAAAATTCAATGTATAAATAAGGCTCTCACTTTCTTCCACATCGAATTGATAGGTTTTATTGTTTTTCTGCGAAACAGCCGTAACGTATATTTTTTCTTCTTTTGATTTTTCATTTAAAGTAAAGGTGATTTCAACTTCGGCCTGACTTAAATCTTTATTGAAATCTTTTACCTGATAACTTGATTCTCTAACCCACAAACTTTCTCTTCTCAGAGATTCCAGTGTGTTACTAACTTGAGAATTTATATTTTGTATTTCACTACGCAAAGTATGATAGGTATTATTAATGTTGTTATTTAATGAATTGATCCTGTTAATATTGCTATAGTTCATCCATAAAGAAAGAACCAGCAGCGCAATGATTATAATGTTAGTTTTTTTCATGATTTCCACCTCTTAGTGTTTAAAATGGCGCATTTTTGTGAATACCATGGCGATTCCATATTGATTGGCCTTCTCAATGGATTCTTCATCCCTCACGGAGCCTCCAGGCTGTATAATCGCTGAAATACCAGCTTTAGCTGCCGTTTCTACGCTATCTCCAAAAGGGAAAAAGGCATCTGAAGCCAATACACTTCCTTTTGTTTCTTCTGTTGCCTGCCTTATGGAGTTGTCAACAGCCCAAATACGGTTGACCTGACCGGGACCTACTCCAATGGTTTTGCCATTCTTTGCAAGTACGATTCCGTTAGATTTTATATGCTTCACAACCTTCCAAGCAAATCTCATATCCACTATTTCTTTTTCAGTGGGTATTCGGTCTGTAACAACTTCAAACTCTTCTTTATTGAAAAGTTTGGTATCTTTATCCTGTATCAATAGGCCTCCTCTAACCTTTTTCAAATCCATTGCGCCTTTTGATTGTTCTTGTTGAATACCTTCGAGCTTTAAAAGTCTCAAATTCTTTTTTTGTTTAAGAATTTCCAAGGCCTCTTCCGTATAGTCGGGTGCTATGACGATTTCTAAAAAAATCTTATTGATTTCTTCTGCGGTCCTATCGTCAATGGTTCTATTTACTGCCACAATTCCACCAAAAATCGAAATGGGATCGGCTTTGTATGCTTTTAAATACGCATCATAAATGTCATATCCAATTCCTACACCGCAAGGATTTGCATGTTTCACTGCAACTACGGCTGGCTCATTAAATTCTTTTAGGGTTTCTAAGGCGCCGTTGGTATCATTGATATTATTGAAAGATAGCTCTTTACCATGAAGCTGGACTGCATTTACCAAAGATCCTACTTCAGGTCTAATTTCTTTATAAAAAATTGCCTTTTGATGCGGATTCTCCCCATATCTCAGATCTTGCACTTTTTCATAGGTTAAAGTTAGGTTGTCTGGAAGCTCTCCATTAATTTTTTCTCTTAAATAGCCTGCAATCATTGCATCATAACTTGCTGTATGTTCAAAAACTTTAAGTGCTAATCGATATTTTGTGTCATAAGAAAGTTCTTTATTTACCTTAATTTCTTGAAGCAATTCATTATAATCCCTGGGATCACATATAACAGTGACATCCTTATGATTCTTTGCAGCGGAACGCAACATAGTGGGTCCACCGATATCTATATTCTCAATGGCATCTTCTAAAGTTGTTTCCGGCTTCATTATGGTCGCTTTAAAAGGATAGAGATTGATGACGATTAAATCAATAGGCTGGATATTTTGCTCTTGAAGTTGTTCCATGTGTTCTTTTTTATCCCTCATGGCTAAAATACCTCCATGAACTGCAGGGTGCAATGTCTTTACCCTTCCATCCAAACACTCTGGAAAGCCAGTTACTTCAGATATTCCTGTAACCTCAATACCCTTCTCTAATAAAAGTTTTGCAGTGCCTCCCGTTGATATGATTTCAATACCAAGTTGATGAAGCTCCTTGGCAAATTCTTCTATCCCACTTTTGTCAGAAACACTGATTAATGCACGTTTTATCATTTTACCCTCCACGTTTTAATAAAATAAATTAAGAATTAACCGAAAAACTCTTAACCAATCAGAGATTGGAGAGTTTCTGTATGAGACCTGCGACGTAATCTTAGATTACTGCTAGGGCTTCAAGAATTAAAAATTATGGATAGCTTTGTAACCAAAGCTTCCATCTGAATAGAACCTTTAATAAATTGTCTTAAATTCTCAAAATTTTTAAACAAAATTTGATTTAATATACAATTTATATCTGGAGATTTTGTGCAACGAAATCATCCTTCATTATTAATTCTTCATTATTAATTATTAATTATTACTTTCCGTCCTTCTACAACGAGCTTTCCTTCACAGAAAAGTTTAACCGCTTCTGGTAGTAATCTATGCTCTACTTTGAGAACTCTTTCTGCAAGTGTCTCAACTGTATCTTCTGATTTTACTTCTACAGCCTCTTGCAAAATAATGGGCCCCGTATCTGTGCCCTCATCTACAAAATGGGCTGTAGCGCCAGAGATTTTAACTCCATATTCAAGGGCAGCTTCATGAACTCTTGCCCCATAATAACCTTTTCCGCAAAAGCTGGGAATTAAAGATGGGTGGATATTTATCATTCTATTCCGGTATTTTCCAATCAATTTGTTATCCAATATACTCATATATCCTGCAAGAATCACCAATTCAATTTCTTTTGCTTCAAGTATCCTTATGATCTCTTCTGTTCGCTTATTGATATCAGGAAAGTTGTTCTTTCCGATATAAACGCTCTCTATCCCGTAGCGGGACGCCCTTTCCAGAGCAAAGGCCATCTCTTTAGAGGATATGACCATTTCAATATTACCATTTATGCTTCCCTTTTGGATTTCATGGATTACAGCCTGCATGTTGGTGCCACCACCAGATACCAATACCGCTATTTTTACTCCCGACATAGTGTTACCCCTTCGCCTTTTACTACTTGACCAATAATTTTAGCATCTTTTAGGGTGTCCAAAAATAGATTCGCATCTTTGGCATCTGCCACCATAATCATTCCGATTCCCATGTTAAAGGTTGAATACATTTCATCTCTATCCACATGCCCACACTTTTGAATGAATCTAAAAAGTTCAGTAACTTCCCAACTTCCCAGGTTAATTTTTGCGCCTAATCCCTCCGGTAGAATTCTTGGAATGTTTTCATAAAATCCGCCACCGGTTATATGAACAACTCCTTTAACGTCACAGAGTGGAAAAATAGCATTGCATTCTTTTGCATATATTCTTGTGGGTTTCATTAGTGCTTTTCCTAAGGTTGTCCCCAGTTCATCGATGTGACCCTTAACAGATAAGTTCATTTTCTCTAAAAATAATTTTCGAACCAATGAGTAACCATTACTATGAAGACCCGAAGAGGGTAACCCAATTAATACATTTCCTTCTCGGATCTTTGAACCATCTATTATTTGATCTCTATCCACAAGGCCAACTGCAAATCCAGCCAAATCATACTCGCCTTCAGGATAAAAGTCCGGCATTTCAGCCGTTTCTCCTCCTATGAGGGCACAGCCACTTTCAATGCATCCTTCTGATATACCCTTTACAATATCCGCCGCTTTCTCTGCCTTTAGTTTTCCTGTAGCAATATAGTCCAGAAAGAACAAAGGCTTCGCCCCTTGGCAAAGAATATCATTGACACACATAGCCACACAGTCCTGCCCCACCGTATCATGTTTGTCCATAAGAAAAGCAATCTTCAGTTTTGTTCCCACGCCATCGGTTCCTGAAACAAGAACAGGTTCTTTTATATGGGTTAGATCCAACTTAAAAAGACCTCCAAACCCTCCGAGTCCAGTGAGTACATTTTTATTAAAAGTCTTTTCAACATGTTGTTTCATTAATTTAACTGCTTTTTCACCCTCATGAATGTCTACCCCAGCATCTTTATATGTGAGCGCTTCTTTCAAATTACCACCCCTTCCATTTCATATTTAGGTTTTAATCTCGGAATTTTAAAAATGAATGAAGATTTTGCCCCTAAGTACCCGCAAAATCAACCCCAACTCTTATCTATTATCTGTTATCTATTATCTGTCATCTCTATCTTTCCTATCCTGTTCGGGCAGGCACAGGGCCAGCCCCTACAACATAGATCGCCACGTCGCTTTAGACTCCTCGCGATGACAAATATTATTATAATTGATAAATGAAGATTTTGCCCCTATTCACCTGCAAAATCAACCCCAACTTATCTATTATCTGTTATCTCTTATCTTTCCTGTTTCCTGTTCCCTGTCCCCTATATTATTCTTTCTCAAAAACATACTTATTTCCTGTCTTTGGAACTTCCATAGGGTATTGTCCATTAAAGCAAGCGGCGCATAATTCATCCTCTGGTAATCCTATGGCTTCAATCAGGCCTTCTACACTTAAATAGCCTAAACTGTCAGCTCCTACAATTTTACCTATTTCTTCACTGGTATGATTGGCCGCAATCAGATGTCGACTGCTTGGGGTATCGATTCCAAAGTAGCAAGAATTCATAACTGGTGGTGAGCTTACTCGAATATGCACTTCCTTAGCGCCTGCTTCTTTTAACATATTCACGATTTTTCCGCTTGTAGTCCCTCTTACAATGGAATCATCCACCATAATAATACGTTTTCCTTTTATATTTTCTTTTAGAACATTCAATTTTAATTTAACACTTAATTCACGCATTCTTTGATCCGGTTGAATAAATGTTCTTCCAACATATCGATTTTTAATCAATCCTTCTCCAAAGGGAATCCCGGACTCTTGTGAATATCCAATGGCTGCTACTGTTCCTGAGTCTGGAACAGCGATGACAAGATCTGCGTCTACAGGATGTTCTTTTGCTAAAATGATTCCGGCATTTCTCCTTGCCAAATAGACATTTTTCCCATCCACAACACTATCCGGCCTGGAAAAATAAACATATTCAAAAGTGCAAGCTGCTTTTTTTGCCTGGTTATCATAACGAGTACTCGTTATTTGATTGTTTTCTATAACAACCATTTCTCCCGCTTCAACATCTCTAACAAACTCTGCGCCCATAACAGAGAAGGCACAGCTTTCAGATGCTAACACATAACCATTATCTAATTTCCCAATACACAGAGGCCGAATGCCGTTGGGATCTCTCACACCAATGAGCTTGTCTCCAAAAGTAATAACCAAAGCATACGCCCCACGAATAATTTTAGCTGTATCTACAATGGCTTCTTCAATGCATTGATTTCTGCTGAATCTTGCAATGAGACTGGCAATTACTTCGGAATCTATTGAAGTTTGAAATATAACGCCATTGTCTTGAAGCTCATCTCTAATTTCTTTTGCATTTACTAAATTTCCATTATGAGCCAGTGCAAGGCTTCCACCTTTATGATAAACCACTAAGGGCATGGCATTGGCAACATAACTCTCTCCTGTGGTTGAATATCGAACATGTCCAATGGAAATGTCTCCTTGTAGTCTTTCTATGATTTCATCATTAAATACTTCCTGTACCAATCCCATTTCTTTGTAGTATTGTATCTTACCGTTTTTATTGGATGCAATTCCAGCACTTTCTTGTCCTCTATGTTGCAAAGAGTGGAGGCCAAAGTATACCAACCTGGCAATGTCTTTTTGCCCTGGTGCATATACCCCTATGACCCCACATTCTTCTTTCAATTTATCCCAAGGCGTTTCTTCAACATATAATTCTTTCTCGTCACACATGTTAGTCGCTCCAATCTGATCTGAATTTGTGAATTTACGGGCAGGCACAGGGACCAGCCCCTACAGTTTTTATCTCTACTTCTCTAACCTTAAAACGAAGATTTTGGAACAAAATCGTCCACAACTGTTATCTGTTATCTCTTATAAGGACAACCGCAAGGGTCGTCCCTACTGTTTTACTCTGTTAAGTACTTCTTGATATGTTTCTTCAACGCTTCCCAAATCTCTTCTAAATCTATCTTTGTCCATTTTCCTATTGGTTTTTACATCCCACAATCTGCAGGTGTCCGGTGAGATTTCATCTGCAAGAATAACTTGCCCGTCGTATAGTCCGAACTCTAATTTAAAATCAATCAATTTTAAGCCTTTCTGTATAAAGAAATCCTTTAATATATCATTGATTCTAAAAGCATAATCTTTAACGGTATTGACCTGTTCCTTTGTCCCCAGTTCTAAGGCAAAGATGTAATAATCATTGATTATAGGGTCACCCAATTCATCATTTTTGTAACTGAACTCCAATACCGTCTCTTTTAATATCGTTCCTTCTTCAACTCCAAGTCGTTTTGACATGGACCCAGCCGCAACATTTCTGATGATGACTTCTAAGGGAAGAATCTTTACAGCTTTTACCAAAGATTCTCTATCGCTCAAAAGCTTTATCATATGTGTGGGAATCCCTTTGTCCTCCAGCAATTGAAAGATGATAGAAGACATGGTGTTATTGACAACGCCCTTGTCTATGATGGCCCCTTTTTTTTCTCCGTTAAATGCCGTGGCATCATCTTTGTATTCTACAATGTACTGTTTTTCATTTTCTGTTTTATATACTTTCTTTGCTTTTCCTTCATATAGCATTTCAAGTTTCTTCATTTTTGTCTCCTTTCGCTAAAGGCTTCATCCTTCTTTAAGACTTCTTCTTCCATGTTTTTCTTATACGCCTTTATCTTCTCACGAAGTTCAGGATACTTTACGGATAAGATTTGTACCGCTAAAAGCGCTGCATTTTCTGCTCCATCTATTGCTACAGTTGCAACAGGAACTCCCTTAGGCATCTGAACAATTGAAAGAAGCGAATCCAGCCCATCCATGGTTGATGATTTGATGGGGAGCCCAATGATAGGAATCGGTGTATACGCAGCCAAAACTCCAGGTAAATGGGCCGCTTTTCCCGCCGCACCGATTATGACCTCAATACCATTGCTTTCAGCATTTTTAGAAAAATTTTCAGCTTGGTAAGGCGTTCTATGTGCAGAAATAATTCTCACTTCGCATGAAACCCCAAATTCTAAAAGTAACCTTTCAGCTTTTTCAACGATAGGATAATCAGAATCACTTCCCATAATAATTGCTACTTTCAAAAAAATCCCTCCCATTTATGTTTTCTATTTATTTAAATTAATTTATGGTTATGTTAAGGAAATTTTAAACCCACTATCATCTTATCAACGTAAAATCATAGAGTCAATATTAATCCGAATATTTAATAAAATATTTATAGATTAATATCCTTTAAAGCCGAATAATAAAAATATATTTCTTCTTTAATGTTCGTATTTAATTAAAAAAACTCCAGCACTTACTGGCCAGAGCAAAGTTGAAAATGTAGCAGAATTTATCCAATGTATATTTTAAAAATAAAAAGTACAGTCACAACATACATGAGGAGAGATATGTCTTTTGCTTTTCCTGTCAAGAGTTTCAGAACAACATAACTCAAAATACCAAATACAATCCCTTCAGATATGCTGTAGGTCAAAGGCATCATAATGATTGCCAAAAATGCAGGAATGGATTCTGTATAGTCATCCAAAGGAATGTCCTTGACGGGAGATAGCATAAACAAACCTACCAATACAAGGGCAGGGGCAGTTGCCGATGAAGGAATCATAATAAATATGGGCGAAAAAAGCAATGCGATGATAAATAAAACCCCTGTGGTCAAGGAAGTGAGTCCTGTTCTGCCGCCCTCTGCAACACCAGCTGCACTCTCAACATATGTGGTCACTGTGCTGGTTCCTAAGATTGCACCTACAGTTGTTGCGATTGCATCTGCAAACAAAGCTTGTTTCGCTCTAGGGACTTTTCCATCCTTTTCAAGCATATTTGCTTTTGTTGCAACTCCTACCAGAGTTCCCACAGTATCAAACAAGTCAACAAATAAAAAAGTAAAAACAATGACCAACATGTCCAAAGTAAACAGGTTAGAAAAATCAAATTGTGCAAAAGTGGGTGATAAAGAAGGTGGCAGACTAACGATTGCTTCAGGGATCTTAGTTATGCCCATTGGAAAGCCAATAACTGTTGTAATTAGAATGCCCATAAATAAAGCACCTTTAATTTTCTTTGCAAGTAATGCGCCCGTAATCGCAAGACCAATCAACGCAAGTAAGGGATCCCCACTTTTTATATTACCCAGTTGAAGCAGAACACCTGAACCGGCGACAATTACTTTTGCGTTGGCCAATCCAATGAGTGCAATAAATAATCCAATTCCCACAGATACGGACTTTTTTAAAGTCATTGGAATGGAATTGATGATGGCTTCTCTCACATTTAAAAAAGTAAGAATAAGGAAAATAATACCTTCAATCAATACTGCTGTTAAAGCCATTTGCCATGAATACCCTAAGGTTAGCACAACGTAATAGGCAAAAAACGCATTCAATCCCATCCCTGGTGCTAAGGCGAAGGGCAAGTTAGCTGCAAAAGCCATAACCAAGATGCCAACAACGGATGATATGGCCGTAGCCGTAAATACAGCACCAAAATCCATTCCTGCGGCTTCAAGGGTAATGGGGTTAACACTGAGGATATATGCCATGGTCATAAAAGTGGTTACCCCAGCAAGAACTTCAGTTTTTACAGTTGTGTTATTTTGAGTAAGCTTAAACTGTTTTTCAAAAAAACTTGATTTTTGCATGTTTTGCTCCTTTCACTTTTCGATTTATAATTTAGAATTATAAATCCAAGAAACCAAATATTTTTCTAAAACAGTATTCCCATTAACGTCCCTCGGTATTCAGCCATCCTGGTCCTCAAAAAAAACAATAGGGCAGTTCCTTTCTTGCTTTTAACAAGAGGAAACCGCCCTTCAATGCATTTATTGTTTTATATATGTTTCTAAGAACTGATAAATGATATTCCCTATTCGTGAGATGCCTTCTTGTAGCTGTTTTTCTGATGCATTTGAAAAATTTAGGCGAAAAGCATTCTTTTTTTCACCATTAGGGTAGAAAGCGTCTCCCGGCACAAAAGCTACGTCCTCCTTAATACATGCTTCAAACAATTGCCTTGAAGATAACGGTTCAGGTAATTCCACCCATAAAAACAACCCACCTTCTGGAAATGTATATCGAACCTGAGTAGGGAAGCTCTTTTGTATGGCGGAGACAGCAATATCTCGTCTACACTTATAGACTCGAATCAATTCTTTTATATGTACTTCTATGTCAAATAAATCTAAATACTTGCTGATTTGTCTTTGGCTCAGATTTGAAGTATGTAAATCTGCACTTTGCTTTAACAAAATATATTGATTCAGTATTTCTTGGGGAGCGGCGATCCATCCAATGCGTAGCCCTGGGCAGAAAATTTTAGAGAAAGTACCAAGAGTAATGACCTGTTTGTTTACATCCCATTTTTTCAGTGAAGGAAAGACTTTATTATCAAAAGCAATCTCTCCGTAAGGATTGTCTTCAATTACCGGGATGTCATATGAAGAAACCAAATCCATAAATTCTTCACGTCTTTTAATGGACCATCGACGACCCGTAGGATTTTGGAAATCTGGTATCACATAGATGAGCTTTGTGTCGGGTTGTTCATCCAAAGCCTCCTGTAAATGTCTTAAACAAATTCCTTCATTATCAGTTGAAACACTTCTATATTGACACTCATATGCGTTAAAAGCGTTGATAGCACCTAAATAAGTAGGACTCTCACAAATAAGGGTATCCCCTTTATTTAGAAATAGTTTTCCAGACATATCCAATGCTTGTTGCGCGCCATTTACAATGAGTACCTCATCTTTTGTTACTTGAGACTGAAGTTTCTGATTCATCCTGTCTGCAATCTGAATCCTTAGAGGTTCGAATCCTTCTGTGGCACTATATTGCAGTGCTTGATGCCCACTTTTCTTCAGAACAATTTCTGATGCTGTTAAGAAACCTTCTACTGGAAACATTTCTGGAGCGGGTAAGCCTCCTGCAAAAGAAATGACCTGCTCTTGTTCTGTTACTTTTAATATTTCTCTGATTTCAGATGCTGCCATATGATTCATTCGGTTTGCATATTTCATTTTATTAAGCCCCTTTCGGAATTATTGGACCTTTTTAATACATGGGATTATAGATAGAGGTATCTTCGTTTTTGTTCTTCACGAAACAATTTTTACTTTCGGTTTTTATGACTTCTAATAAAATCTCCATGCCCTTTTGGATTTCCTTAATAGATGGATAAGTAAAGTTTAATCGTATATATTCATCCCCTTGTTGATTAGGGTAAAAGGCAGTTCCAGGTACAAAAATGACCCCTTTTTCTTTTGCTTTTAACAAAAGTTGTTCCGCCGATACATGAATGGGTAGCCTACACCATATATACAACCCTCCTGCCGGCTTGGTCCACTGTAGACCTTCAATTTTTTTCTTCTCTAACAGTTCAAGCATACAGTCTCTTTTTTCTCTATATTTGTCACATATTTTAAGAAGATGCTCATGAAATAGTCCTCTTTTCAAATAGTCAGCAAGAAAAACCTGAGAAAAGCTACTTGTGTGCAAATCCTCCAATTGTTTTTTTATAGCCAGTCGATGTATGATTTCTTTTGGGCCACAAACCCAGCCAATCCGTATTCCCGGAAATAGTGTTTTAGAAAAAGTATTCAGGTAGAGAACATGCCCATACTGGTCTAATGATTTCAAGGTAGGCAAATGGGGTATTTCCTCATATCTTAAATCCCCATAAGCATCATCTTCTATAATAGGGACCTGATTTGAGTAAGCAATATTTATCAACTTAATCCTTGTTTCTAAATTCATGGTTATCCCAGTGGGATTTTGGAAAGTAGGGATGACATAAATCAGCTTTGGCTTGTGCTTTTTTATCAGCGTTTCCATAATATCCAGCCGCATTCCTTTTTCAGTAACTGGAACACCAATTACTTTTACTCCGACACTCATGAGCATATGTAAAGTACCAATATAAGTGGGTTCCTGAAGAATCACTGTGTCTCCAACGTTTAATAGACACCTGGCAATTAAATCTAGTCCCTGTTGAGAACCAGAAAGAATCAACTGCTCTTCTAATTCAGAATCCATTCCTTTTTCTCTTTGCAATTCTGCAATGGCTTCTCTTAGTTGAATACTGCCTTCCACAGGCGTATGTCCTAAAGCGCTCCTTCTCTTTTCCATATCTGAAGATACATTTTGGTAAAATTCATCAATGGGATACAAGGCAGGGTCAGCCATTCCTGTGGCAAAAGAAATAATCGGATGATTTCCATTGGCCTTGAGCATTTCCATTATGCTACTATCATTAAAACGATAAGCTTCATCACTTAGCAAGTATTGCCACGTCAACCCCTGCTTAGGCGGGACAAGGGACGTCATGGGTTTGCTCTCATGAGATGTTACCATGGTCCCTTTGCCTACTTTCGAATCCACAAGTCCTTCTGATTTCAGTTCTCTATAGGCATTGAGTATGGTTGAACGGTTAACCTCCAGCTTATCTGCTAACTTTCTTTCTGGAGGCAACAGGTATTCTGCAGGCAATATGCCTGAAAAAATCATCCCTTTAATCTGGTTTTTAATTTGCATGTATAGAGGCATTTTGCTTTCTCGATCTAGTTGAATATTCATGATTTTTCTCCTCGTATTATTTGAACCAATTTCCTATTATAATAATAATATTCCATTTATAAACTTTTACAACTACCAATTGGTATTTAATTAACCATCCAATTTTTATTATTGGATGGTGATAGTAAGACAAATAGTCGTAATTTATATTGCATATGCAATAATATAATGTTATTATTTTACAAGAAATAAGAAGCAGGTGATACTATGAAGGATATATTGAGAGAAATAGGCATGATTGAAAGATGCTTTGAATCCATTGCAAATATTGAGTTTAAAGAATATGGACTGGCGAAAAATCAGTATATTTACTTGGTGAGAATTTGTGAAAATCCAGGTATCATACAAGAAAGAATCACAGACATGTTGAAAGTGGATCGGTCAACCGCTTCAAGGTCCATAGAAAAACTTAAAAAGGCAGGTTTAATTATTAAAAGAAAAGATAAAGAAAATAGAAAGAACCTTAAATTGTATCCCACTGAATCTGGCATTAAAATATTTACTCTTTTAAAAAGAGAAGAAGAATATTCCGATAGAGTTGCACTAAAGGACTTCACTGCCGAAGAGGTTGCTACCTTGTTAATTTTTCTTAAACGAATCAGAAATAACATTGAACCTGACTGGGAATTGGTGAAAAAAGGTGGCACAAGAGCCTACCTGAAAGGTTATTTTTTGGGGGATTGAAAAGATGAAAACTGAATTGAAAGCAGACTTATCTCTTATTTTAGTCACTATGTTTTGGGGCATATCTTGTTTATTGACCAAAGTTGGTTTAGGTGGTATTCAAGAGTTTAATTTGATTGCTTTAAGGTTTATCATCGCATTTTTTTTAGCTGGATTGGTTTTTTATCGAAAACTTAAAAACATAGATCTCATAACTCTGAAGTATTCCGCTCTTTTGGGAACAATACTGTTTTCCATTTTGACCTTTATGACTTTTGGCGTTAAGTATACCTCTGTTTCAAACGCTGGATTTCTAACTTGTTTGGCTGGCGTATTCATTCCCATACTCGCATTCATTTTTTTAAAGCAGAAGCAAGAACCAAAAGTTTGGGTTGCTGCAGGCCTTGCTTTTATAGGTGTATACTTGCTTACGATCCATGATACGATTCATTTCAATATTGGCGATTTTTTCTGTGTTATATGCTCATTAATTTTCGCTATATACATCATGATAACCAACCGGCTCACAAGAACCGTTGATTCCGTCTTATTAGGCACTCTTCAGTTAGGTTTTGTTGGTTTTTACAGCCTAATCTTTTCTATTGTACTGGAATCCCCAACACTTCCTGCCACTACTCAATCTTGGCTTGTGGTTTTAGCATTGAGCATCTTATGCTCAGCTTTTGGATTTATTGCGCAAACAGTCGCCCAACAATATACAACGGCAACACATACAGGCATCATCTTCTGCCTCGAGCCTGCTTTCGCAGCAATCTTTGCCTTTATTTTACTCAATGAAATTCTTACTTTCAATGGTTATTTAGGTGCATTAATGCTATTCGTAAGTATATTGCTAGTTGAAATAGACATAAAGAAAGTTAAAGCGCGGTGCAAAGTATAAGTGTAAGTATAAGTTAAACAAAGATTCAATTCCACGCAAGATAAACTTAAAGTCAAATTCACACTTACATTTCAACCCAAAACTCACACTTACACTTCAACTCAAAACTTAAACTCACACTTACACTTCAACTCACGCTCTATTTGAAATAATTCACGCCGGCTTCAAAGATTTTTTGATTTGTGTTGCCTTTGACATTTTTATAAAGGTCATTTCCAATTCTTTCTGAATGGGCCATTTTTCCTAATATTCTCCCGTCAGGGGATGTAATGCCTTCTACGCTCCCAATAGAACCATTGGGATTAAATCCAATATCGTAACTGGGCATTCCTTCATAATCCACATATCGGGTTGCAATCTGACCGTTATCCTCTAATTGTTCCAATAGGTCCTTGGTAATGGTGAACCTTCCTTCCCCATGAGAGATTGGAATGGTATGAATATCTCCTGGATTGATATTGTTAAACCAGGGGGATTTTACCGAAATAACTTTTGTTTGTACCAAGCAAGAAACATGTCTTCCGATTCGATTATAAGTTAGGGTTGGATCATTTTCTTGAATGTCTCTAATTTCACCATAAGGAACCAATCCTAATTTAATGAGTGCCTGAAAGCCATTACAGATTCCTAATATCAAACCATCTCTGTTTTGGACCAAATCCATTACGGCTTCTGATACCTCGGGGTTTCTAAAAACTGAGGTAATGAATTTTGCCGATCCTTCTGGTTCGTCGCCGCCGCTGAAACCACCAGGTATCATGATAATTTGAGAAGTTTTGATGCTCTTTACTAATGCTTTAATGGAATCTTCTACAGCATGGGGTGTTAGGTTTTTAAACATGAGTGTTTCCACACCTGCTCCTGCTCTTTCAAAAGCAATTTTAGAATCCACTTCGCAGTTTGTCCCCGGGAAAAATGGTATTATTACTTTTGGTTTGGTCAAAGTGGCTTTAACCTTTGGATAATCTCTCTTATTATAGGTGCCTTCACTTATTTTCTCTGATGTGTCTTCCTTTGAAGTCAATAATTCTTCCAAATCTTTATTTTTTGTAGGAAATATGCTTTCCAAGGGTGAAGCCCACTTTTTAAACAGGTCACTTAGCTCAATCTTTTCACCTGCTACCAATATGGCTTTTTCAGAGATAGTTTTTCCAATCACTCTATATTCAACATCATTTAAAAATTTAAAGACATTTTCTTTTTCATCTATTTCCAGCAACATAGAGCCATAAGCTGGCTCAAATAATTCATCCTTTAACAAACCTTCTATTTGAGCACCAATCCTATTTCCCATACTCATTTTAGTAATGGCTGCTACAATGCCTCCATAACCTACTGTTTTAGCCGAAAGCACTTTGCCGCCTTTTATCAACTGTTGGATGGTGTGCATATTTGTTTTAAAGGCTTCAAAATCAAGTACTTCATTTCCATCTCTACCTGTATAAATATAAAGAATATGACTATTGCTCTTTTTAAATTCAGGAGAAATAATATCCTTCACATGAGCTGTGTCCACAGCAAAAGAAATAAGCGTGGGAGGTACATTTAGATCCATAAAGGTTCCTGACATACTGTCTTTCCCCCCGATGGCAGGAATCTGCAATTCCTTTTGGGCTTTAAGGGCTCCCAAAAGTGCTGCAAATGGTTTTCCCCATTTATCTGGATCGTTTCCTAACTTTTCGAAATACTCCTGAAAGCTCAATCTGGATTTGGAATAATCCCCACCCATTGCCGTAATCTTTGAAGCAGATTCAACAACTGCGTAGAGGGCCCCGTGATAAGGGCTCCATTTGGATATTTGAGGGTTATATCCATGAGTCATCAAAGTTACCGTCTGGGTATCGCCTTCTAGGACAGGAAGTTTTGCTGCCATACCTTCTGCAGGTGTTAACTGATACTTTCCACCTAAAGGCATCAAGACTGTTTTCGCGCCGATGGTGCTATCAAAACGTTCTATCAAGCCTTTTTGACTTGCAATGTTCAAATCTTGAACTTTATCTATCCACAAATCCTTCACAGTACCAGACAATCCTTGGAACTTTTTAAAATAGTTTTCTTTTTCCTGAGGCATTAATACCGATACCTTTGTTTTCTGATTGACCCCACTGGTATTAAGAAAATCACGGCTCAGATTCAATATGCATTTATTTTTCCACATCATTTTAAAACGGCCATCATCTGTTACTTTTGCTACAGAAACTGCTTCAAGGTTTTCTTCATCAGCATATTGAATAAATTGATGGACGTTTTCTTCCGAAACAACTACAGCCATCCTTTCCTGTGATTCTGAAATGGCTAATTCTGTTCCATCTAGTCCTTCATACTTCTTGGGGACCAAATCCAAGTTGACCTCTATGCTATCTGCCAACTCACCAATAGCAACGGAGACACCGCCTGCACCAAAGTCATTGCATCTTTTTATTAAGGTTGAAGCTTCTTTTCTTCTAAACAATCTTTGAATATTTCTCTCCGTAGGCGGATTCCCTTTTTGAACCTCTGCCCCACAACACTGAATAGATTCTTCCGTATGTTCTTTTGAGGAGCCTGTTGCACCACCGCACCCGTCTCTACCAGTTCTTCCTCCAACCAATATAATATGATCCCCTTTTTGGGGTTTCATTCTTATAACATTTTCTCTTGGTGCAGCCCCTATGACAGCACCTACTTCCATTCTTTTAGCAACAAATCCTTCGTCGTAAATCTCTGTAACTTGTCCAGTAGACAAACCAATCTGATTGCCATAAGAACTATACCCATGGGCGGCTTCTGTTGTAATTTTCTTCTGAGGAAGCTTTCCAGGCAGAGTATCTTCTATTTTAGTTCTTGGATCGCCACTCCCTGTAACACGCATGGCCTGATACACATAAGCCCTTCCCGAAAGGGGATCACGAATGGCACCACCCAGACAAGTCGCTGCCCCACCAAAGGGTTCTATCTCCGTAGGATGGTTATGGGTCTCATTTTTAAACATAACCAGCCATTCTTCCTCTCTGCCTGAAATATCTGCCTTTACACGAATGCTACAAGCATTTATTTCTTCCGATTCATCTAAATCTGAAAGCTTTCCTTTCATTTTCAGATATTTCATTCCGGCTACAGCCATATCCATAAGTGATATAGGCTTTTCTTTATCTTTATAAATCTCTTTTCTTATTTTTAAATAATCGGAGTAAGCATCTTTTAAAATTTGTGCGTATTGTCCCTCTTGAAATTCTATTTCTGTTATTTCTGTAAAAAAGGTTGTATGTCTACAATGATCTGACCAATAAGTATCTAAAACTCGAATTTCGGTTACAGTTGGGTCTCTTCTCTCTTCATTCTTGAAATATTTCCAGATAGATTTCAAGTCCTCTTTGCTCATGGCCAATCCCATGTCTTTAACAAGTGCTTCTAGCTGAGAGTCTTCCATTAAAGTAAATCCCTTAATAGTGGAAACATCTGAAGGCTCTTGTGTTGCCATTATCAGACCATGGGGTTTCTCGAGTTCTGTTTCATAGGAATCCACAGGATTAATGCAGTAATTTTTAATCTCTTCATACTTTCCATCAGAAATTTGGCCTTCTAAGACAATTAATTTAGCAGATCGAACCAATGGTTTTTCTTTCTTGCTAACAATCTGAATACACTGAGCCGCTGAATCTGCACGTTGGTCATACTGACCTGGAAGATACGCCATAGCGAAATAACGGCAATTCGAAGGTAAATCTACCTCTTCATCGTATGCCGTATCCACCGTTGGCTCTGCAAAAACCGTATATTTGGCTTTTTCATAAGTCTCTTCATCTATACCTTCAATGTCATATCTATTAATAATTCTTACGGACTTGAGGCCCATGGGATTGATACTTTCCATTAAATCTTTATATAACCCTTGGGCTTCAATATCAAATCCTTCTTTTTTCTCAACATATATTCTTTTAACTTTGCTCATTTTTAACCTCCAATTTGGGCAAAGCCCATAGTGTATAATAGTTTATAGCTTATAGTAAAGCGGGAACGGGTCTCTGTGCCCGTCCGTACTTAATTATTCTTATTAGTTATCTCCAAATATAATAATAGCAATCTTTATTGGGATTAGCAAACCAAAAAAGAGAATTCTGCATTGAAGCGAATGCAAAATTCTCTTTATTGCTGAGCGATAGGAAGCAGTAGTAAACAAAAAGAACCGTCCCTACTGTTTTGGGAGCATTCCTTGTTCTTCTAGGTAAGCTTCCAGTTTTGCTTTCTTGCCCATAACATGGCCGTAGTATACTGTGGTGTAATTGCCACTATTGACCCGAGTGATCCCTTGGTTATAGGCTGAAAGTGCCAGTTCTACGCTCCCGTCATAAGTATCGATTTTATCTTTTAAGTATTTAACACCGAAATCAACGTTTATTTCTGGATCATAAAGCATTTCAGGGGTAAGGTCATACATTCTTCCCGTGCTGTCCATAATCTGCATGAGTCCAATTGCTCCTTTATAGTAACAAGTGGCGTCAAAGTTGCTTTCTTGCCACATGGTAGCAAACACCAGTAATTCATCTACATCATAAAGCTCACTTTTGTTTTTAAGAAGCATAACGATTTCTAGTGCTTCTGATTCAGTAAGTCTTTTATTAATTTTCATGACATAATCTGCTAATACTTTGTTATAGGCAAAAGCATCTTCATCAAAGGTACTGGACGCTGCCAGTTCCTTTATAGAAGAAAGGTATATTCCCGTATAAAGATTATAATACATATCCCATCCAAAAAATTCATTGAGCACTGAATAGGTAAGGGGAACATAGGCGATATAATTGAAATCAAAAATGGGATAATCTTCGTTAATATATGCTTCTCCAAAAATATTAACTTGAATGTCTGATGGTTTCACTTGGAGAGTTCGCCAATCCTGTTTAATCCATTGTTCTTTATAATTCTTAAGGGATGGGTCCTGTTTCGTAAGAGATATGGTCTTAGTTTCTTCTTCCCATTTTAGGTCAAAACCTAATATCTTGCTATTTTCCACCGTTAAGGGCATGTACACAATATCTTTGTATTCAAAATATGGATACACGGAGTGACTATTGATGATCCTTTCTCCATTAATATGAATGCCTTTATTATATACTTCAACTTCTTCTTTTTCTTTAACTTCAGCAAATGCAGTAGATGTTGAGAAGATTAGGATAATCATAAGTAATGATATAATTCTATTAAACATACGCATTTCTCCTTAGAATTTTGTTTAGTTAAATAGAATTATACCATTTATTTTCCAATATTATAAGTGTTATTAACTTACAAATTATTCCTTTAGAGCTTTAATGGCTCCCATAGGGCAATAGCGTATGCACTTTCCACATTGTGTGCATTTCTCTTGATCAATTTCCGGAAGTCCAGTAAAAACATATTTTTGTTTAATGGCTTTCTCCTTGCATGCCCTAATAGAAGGGCAAGGGTGATTTGCGGGGCATATATTTTCATCAATGGTTATTCTAACATTTTTGCTCATAATGCGTTTCCTCCTTATAATTTGCTATATGTTTATTACCCTCAGACAAATACCACTAAACATCTTCGTCGGAATCTTTTTGTTCCATTTTTTGTTTACCTGATACTTCGTCCATCATTTGTACCATCTTATCTGCTTTTCTATAAGCAATATACAAAACAAGAATAATGAATCCCCATAATATGAGATTTCCCATCTTAAAACTCTCCTTCCAAAGTTCTTTTTATTGCATCCTTCCAGCCTTTATAGAGGATTTCTCTTTTTTCCTCAGTCATTTGAGCCTTAAATGTCTTTTCTGGTTTTCCCTTTGAGGTAATTTCATCGCGGTCTTTCCATACCCCTACTGCGAGGCCTGCAAGATAAGCTGCACCCAATGCAGTTGTTTCTAAAACCAAGGGTCTATCCACATCGACATTTAAAATATCTGATTGAAATTGCATAAGAAAATCATTTCCAGATGCGCCTCCATCTACTTTCAAGGATTTTAGATGAAAACCAGAGTCACTTTCCATTGCTTTTAAGACATCTTTTGTTTGATAAGCAATAGATTCTAAAGCGGCACGAATGATATGATTCTTATTGGTTCCTCTTGTTATCCCATAGATACTTCCTCTGCAATTGGAATCCCAGTAAGGTGCTCCTAACCCCACAAAAGCAGGAACAATATACACGCCTCCAGAATCTGTAACGGAACAAGCAAATGCCTCACTCTCTTCTGCCGTATCTATCATTTTCAATTCATCTCGTAGCCATTGAATCACTGCGCCTGCAATGAAAATGCTTCCCTCAATGGCATACTCAATTTTATCTCCTATGCCCCAAGCGATAGTAGAAATAAGCCCATTATTAGATTTTACCAATTTTTCCCCTGTATTCATAAGCATAAAACAGCCGGTTCCATAAGTGTTTTTCACCATGCCTTCTGAAAAACAAGTTTGTCCGAACAAAGCTGCGTGTTGGTCTCCAGCCACGCCTGTAATGGGGATTTTTTCATTATCAAAAATACGGTTTTCCGTGTGTCCAAATACACCACTGGAAGCTTTTACTTGGGGTAAAATTTGTGCTGGAATATCTAAAGCATCCAAGATATGTTGATCCCAACAAAGTTCTCTTATATTGTAGAGCATGGTCCGAGATGCATTTGAATAATCAGTTGCATGAATCTTTCCTTCTGTAAGGTTCCAAATGAGCCAAGTATCTATGGTTCCAAATAGCAAATCTCCTTTTTCAGCTTTCTCTCTGGCTTGTGGTATATGATCTAAAAGCCATTTTATCTTCGTAGCAGAAAAATATGCATCCACAACCAAGCCAGTATTTTCATTAATATAATTATTAAGATCACTGTTTCTTATATCATCACATATTTGAGAAGTACGTCTGCATTGCCATACGATGGCATTAGAGATTGGTTTTCCCGTCTGTTTATCCCATAAAACTGTGGTCTCTCTTTGATTGGTAATGCCTATGGCTTTAATATTTTTAGGTGATATCTGACTGTTGGTAATGACTTGTCGCATGGTAAACATCTGTGTCTCCCATATCTCGACAGGGTCCTGCTCCACCCAGCCAGGCTTTGGGTAGAGTTGGGTTAATTCCTTCTGAGACACAGATACCACATTTCCATTTTTATCAAAAATAATCGATCTTGAACTGGTGGTTCCTTGATCCAAAGCCAGTATGTATTCCGACATAATATACCCCCTCATTAATTGAAATTAAAAATTAAGAATTAAGAATTAAGAGTTAAGGTTGATTTTGCTATATAGCAAAATCTTCTAATCAATAAAGAGAAATTATGGCGAAGCCAAATTTCTATCCATAACTATTATCTGTTATCTCTTATCTTTTATCTCGACCTTACTTTTACGGGCAGGTGCGAGACCCGCCCCTACATAACTTACCTTTCACTTAAACTTAAGCTTCCACTTATATTTTCACTTCCACTTAACCTTCTATTGCCTTTCCATCAAATATAGTACTTTCCACTTTTACTTCTCTTATTTCTTCTTTTTTAACTTTGAAAATGTTTTTGTCCAATATAACAATGTCTGCAAATTTTCCTGCTTCAAGGGTTCCTATGTCTTTTTCTCTGAACATCTGATAAGCCGAATCAATGGTGTATGCCTTCAAAGCCTTTGAAAGGGATAGCCTTTCTTGTGGATTCCATCCATCTTTTGGTAGCCCATCTTCGTGACGTCTTGTCATAGCTCTATAAATCCCTATAAATGGATCTATTGGCGTTAAGGGGAAATCCGTTCCAAAGGCGATACTGGCACCGTTATGAATCAGGGAATTAAAAGCCCAGGCATATCGACATCTTTCTTGCCCAAGTATTTTATGAAAAGGATGTGTGTTAAATTCTGTATTCATCAGGTGTTCAGGTTGTACGGAAGCAATAACCCCTAAATCATGGAATCTTCCCAGATCATCAGGGTGAATATTTTCAATGTGTTCAATGGTGTGCCGCAATTTTTTTTCGCCTGTCTTCTTTGCTGCGTTTTCAAAGGCGTTCAATCCAAGGCGTACGGCGCCATCACCGCAAGCATGCAATCTTACCCGTATCTCTTCCTTATGCATCTCTAAGACTTTATGATTCAGCTCATCTGGTTCAATTAAAGGCTCACCATAAAATCCTTTCCGATCAGAGTATTCATCTATTAAGTACCCCGTATAGCTCATGGCTGTTCCATCCAGAAATCCTTTTACCCCCGAAAAACGAAGTTTATCTGAATCATGTTTTAGCTTTAATCGCTTTAAGAATGATAGGTCTTTATTTAGGGATGGGAGAAAATGAAGGCGTATTTTTAATCGATCATGCTCTTGAAGTTTTTCATAGACCCCACTATTAAGCATATCTATATAGTTCATATCACTGACTGAGGTCACACCAGCTTTTGTGATGATTCTAAAAAGCGCTTCAAACTCGCTTTCTATCAATGGTTTCTCCTTTAGTCCAACATTTACAAAAAGTTTCATGGCTGATCTTTCTGCTATATAGCCCGTTGGATTCCCTTGCTCATCCCTCTCAATACCTTTTACTTCATTCCATCTATTCCCGGCTTGTTCTTTACAAATATCAATGGCACAACTATTTACCCATGCACTATGGGCTTCTTCATTAAAAACAAATACCGGCTTATTTGGAAAAAGTTTGTCCAGAGAGTGTTTTGTAGGTATTTTGGGGTCTTTCCAATCGTAGTGAAACCAACCATATCCAAACAACCATTTCTCTTCAGAATTTCTATAATATTCATAGATTATTTTAGCAGCTTCCTCCTCAGATTTTGCCATATTCAAATTGACTGCTTTCATGTATAACACTGCCAAAGCGCCATGTATGTGACTGTCACAAAACCCTGGCATAATTGTTTGATCATTAAGGTCGTGAATTTTAGTTTTAGAATCAGACAATGATTCTATCTCCCTCTCATTTCCAACAAAACAGATTCTATTTCCTTTAATTGCAACTATTCCCTCAAAGGGTAGGTCAGAAACACTATCAAATATACATTTACTTTTTAGAATGGTATCTGCTTTCATTGTTCGCCTCCTCATCTCAAATTATAATTGACAATTATAGTTGATTTTGCAATGCTTAAGGCAAAATCTCTTTTGGCAACAATAATTAAAAAGAACAGAAAAACTCCAAATGAAGATTTTGGCACAAAGTCCTTCCATAACTATTATCTGTTATCTCTTATCTTAGACTTATCCTTAAACTTACACTTACTTTTACGGGCAGGCACGAGACCAGCCCCTACATACCCTTGCTTTTTACGGGCAGGTGCAAGACCAGCCCCTACATAACTTTACTTATCCTTATCCTTAAACTTATGCTCTGTTTTTCTATATTATAGCATTTGAGGTTTAGAAGTGTAAGCCTTGGGGTGAAAATTGTAATTCTTTACTTAATACTACTGAAGTATTAAAATTGTAAACATCCAAGGGAATGAATCTTAAGAAATTCTTAAGATTTATATGGAATCAATTGTAAGATTTTTCTTGTAGAATAAACCTACTGCAAAATGAAAGGTAGGTAACTGATATGAAATGTATTAAAAATATGAAAGGAAAAGCGTATGGATCAATTAAGTGTTTTAGTATGTGATGACGATAAAGCTATTGTAGATGCCATAGAAATTTATTTAAAACAGGACAAATATGAAGTAATAAAAGCATATAACGGCATCCAAGCACTAAAAGCTTTAGAAGAACAAGAAATCCATCTGATTATTTTAGATATCATGATGCCCGAATTGGATGGCTTAAAAACAACCCTTAAAATTCGTGAAGACAAAAATATTCCCATTATATTACTGTCTGCTAAATCTGAGGATACGGACAAAATCATAGGTCTCAATTTTGGAGCAGATGATTATGTTACAAAACCTTTTAACCCTTTAGAACTTTTAGCTCGAGTTAAATCACAAATGCGACGTTACACAACGCTGGGGAGTATGGTCAAAAAAAATGGCATATTAAGAACCGGTACCTTAGAGCTGGATCCCGATGCAAAGGAAGTACAAGTGGATGGGGAAATCGTTAAACTTACAGCTACAGAATATGGCATTATGCTGTTCCTCATGGAAAATCTCGGTCATGTGTTCTCCATAGAAGATATTTATGAACGTGTATGGAATGAACCTTCCTACTCAGCAGAAAACACTGTTTCCGTACATATCCGACGTATTCGAGAAAAAATAGAAATCAATCCTAAAGAACCAAAATATTTGAAGGTGGTGTGGGGCATTGGATACAAAATTGAAAAACTTTAAATATTCAATAGGCGTAAAATTTCTTGCATTTATTATCCTATGGCTGAGCATTCTTAGCATTGTAGGAAGCTCTTTGTTTTATGCTTATTATTATGAAGAATTAACAAGTAAAACTTATTATGATACCAATAAATTTAAATGGAGTTATGCGAATTTGGTTCATAATGTGGTTGAACTCAGTACCCAATTAAAAAGTGAAGAAGCCATTATAGCTTCCGGTGAAGACGAAGTTGTCATTTCAAACCAATTAAATAGATGGGATCGCATTCATGACAATCTTTCCAATACAAGAAATTTTAAATATTATATCATCAACACTGAAACAGGAGAATTCCAAACCAATATAAAAGATGTAGAAGACAATGAGGCCATTGAATTATTGAAAAGTCAACCAGAAAGTGTGTCTTTTGATTCCTTGCATTCAGACGACTATTTTCCCATGGGTCAGGATATTAAGAAAATGCTGTCCGGGACTTCTTTTGAGGTGCATGCAGCAATCGTAGAACCTTTACAGCCAGGAGATCATTTCTTTGAAGGCTCTACAACTTATTATAAAGTGAATGACTTAATAGAGTGGGTTCTTATTTTATTTGTTGCTTCATTGATTCTTATGATGATCACCTTTTTTTACCTTATCTGGGTTGCCGGTCGTAAGGAAAAAGACGGTGCAATACAGCTTACTTTTGTAGATAAAATATTTACAGATATCCATTTTCTTTTAGTTCTTTTCGCTGCTTTATGCTCCATATATGCCATTAGAGAGTTTTCATATTTTGATATGCAACTCTTAATAATAAGTGCTCTTATGGTATTTGGCATTGATGTCCTTATAGGTTTGTCCTTTATCTTTTCCATGGTACGTCAAATAAAAAACAAACAACTCTTTAAGAACTCCCTTATTTATCACTTTTTTATGACTCTTGGGAACATTCTGAAGATGGTTTTCAATGGTAAACTTTTTAGACCCATTATAATCATCCTACTATTGGCTTATGGATTGTTAAACGGCATCCTTTTAGGCGTGTTGATTTCTGCCTTTGATGATGGGACTCAGATAATTGCATTCATCTTGTTACTTGCTTTGAATATCTTTGCCGTCTACTATACAGCAAAGTCCCTAAAATCCTTAACTCACATTATGGATACAGCCAAGGAAATAGCTGCAGGCAACTTAAACTATGCATCGGATGCTTCTCAAGTATCTATGGCTTTTACTGGTTTATTAGAAGATATCAAAAATATCCAGACAGGACTTAAAAAAGCAGTGGTTGAAGCAGTTAAAGGGGAACGCATGAAAACGGACCTTATAACCAATGTGTCTCATGATTTAAAAACACCTCTAACTTCCATTATTACTTATGTGGACTTACTTAAAAATGAAGATTTAAAGAATGAGAAAGCGGATGAATTCGTATGCATATTAGATGAAAAATCCCTGCGGCTCAAGTATTTGGTTGAGGACTTAGTGGAAGCCAGCAAAGCTTCTAGTGGAAGCCTTACAGTAAGACCAGAAAAAATAGATTTACACCAGCTTATGCTTCAGGCTTTAGGTGAATATGAAGAAAAAATCGAAAAGACTCAATTAGATATGCGCATTCAAGGTGATGACGCCCAAACCTTCATATATGCCGATGGCAAGCATATGTGGCGAATTGTTGAAAATCTATTTTCAAATGTTATAAAGTATTCCCTAAATGGCTCAAGGGTTTATATAGAGATTACTAAGACAGATACAAAGGGGCAGCTTATCATCAAAAATATCTCGGCCTCCCCATTGGACATTTCTCCTGAACAATTAACAGAGCGGTTTGTCAGAGGCGATGCCTCCAGAACAACAGAGGGCTCAGGTTTGGGCTTATCTATTGCTGAAAGTCTCACGAAGCTACAAGGAGGAAATTTCTACATTCAAATTGATGGGGATTTATTTAAAACCATTATTGATATGCCCCTTTGGACTGACCAATAACACACAAAAAACCAAGGTGACGGTTCCTGTGTCTACAAAAAAGCAGGAGCCGTCACTTTGTTATATACCTTTTTCAAATATGTTGATTTGCGCGTTCATCAGTGGTTCTATGATTGTTGAATGAAACCTATTACTGGTCGCCAAAATTTGAAGATGTTCCCCATGTGCCCAAATAAAAACGACTTATTTTAGGTAGTCCGTTATTTTAATAATTTGATTGTTCTGCAAATATACACGGGGGACCCGCCTACCGATCATACAAATAACCTCGTAATTAATGGTACCGATTTTTTTAGCTAATTCCTCAACATAGAGGGTGTTGCGCCCATCACTTCCAAATAAAATCACTTCATCGCCTACTTGCACATCCTCAATCTTTGATACATCTATCATGCATTGGTCCATGCAAATGGTTCCAACCACGGGCACACGTTTTCCTTTAACCAATACCTTGCCCTTATTACTTAATAGTCTTGTATAACCATCTGCATATCCAATAGGGATTGTGGCTATCTTGTCGCCCTTTTCAGCCATGTGTTTTAATCCATAGCTAACACCACCTTTTTCATGTATCGTTTTTACATGGGAAATTCTTGTCTTAAGGGACATCACAGGCTTTATATTTAATTTTTTTTGTTTTATTTCTGAGGAAGGGTATAGTCCATATAAAATAATTCCCGGTCGCACCATATCCAAATTCATTTCAGGCAAATCTACTATTCCAGCACTATTGGATATATGTGTAATGGGGATTTTTATATTTTCTTTTTCCATTTCATGAATAAAGTTTGTGAATTTATCATATTGAGCAATTGAAAAGCTTTTGTTTTCTTCATCTGCTACAGCAAAATGTGAAAAAATACCGTTTATTTTTATATTGGGAAGTTGAGATATCTTAATAATCTCTTCAAGAGATGCTTTATCTGTTATGAAGCCTATTCTGTTCATACCACTATCTATTTTAATATGAAAACTAATACCCATTCCAATTCTCTCAGCAACACAGGAATATTTTTCAGCTTGTTCATAAGAGTAGATGGTCTGAATAATCCCATACCGTATGGCATCTTCCATATCTTCAGTAGGTGTATACCCAAGGACAAGGGTTTGAGCTTTTTTAAATTTCTTCCTAATTTCAACTGCTTCGTTTATAGACGATACCGCCAACATATCCGCACCATTTTCAAGGAGAACTCCCGCTATTTCCAAAGCTCCATGTCCATAGCCATTTGCTTTAACCACAGCAGCTATTTTCGTTTCCTTTCCCACATGCTTTCTAATTTCTTTCATATTATGTATCAAGTGGTCCAAATTAATTTCCGCCCATTTTATTTGATTATTCTCCATAGGACAACCGCTCCTTTGTAGGTTTCTTGTAAACTTAGTATCTATAGTATATATAATTTGATAAAGTACTTAAAGCCTTTTCTGTTTTCCATTGAAGCGCGCCTCCCTTTGCCACGCTTGAAGCCCTAGCAGTAATCTTTGATTACGTCGCAGGTCTCATACAGCAATTCTAAAATCTTTGATTTTATGGGAATTTTTCAGTTCGCTCGCAATGACAAAAAGGGTTTTGCCATTTAATTTGCAAAACCCTTCCTACATTATTCATTATTCATTATTCATTGCTTTTATCGGCTTGCGCCGCCGCCGCCTCCGCCGCCGCCGCCAAAGCCACCGAAACCGCCGCCTCCGCCACCGAAGCCACCGCCGCCTCCGCCGCCAAAAGGTCCCCAGAAAGTTGGCGTATTGCTTTTGTATCTTCGTCCTCCTTTATTGCCTTTGTTTCTATTAAAAACAATAAGTAATATGACGATTGCAACAATAAGCTCAAAAGGAAAGCCGCCACTACTTGACTCAGTATTTTCAACTTGGTAGTTTTGCAATTGTTTTAGTGCCTCGTCCTGATCAATGGTGATGCCGTATTCTTGGGCCACTACTGCTGCTATGGCCATATACCCTTGGCTGATGCCTGTACTGTAGTCATTTGATTCCCACGCAGTCAGCACATATTCATCTAGTATTCTACCGGATAATCCATCTGGTAATGCCCCTTCCAGCCCATATCCCACTTCTATTCTGACTCTTCCACTTCTATTTGCCAGAACATTTTCTTTATTGACCAATAGGAGAACGCCATTATCCTGTTCCTCCTGACCAATCCCCCAAGATCTTAAAAGAGTATTGGCATAGTTTTCAATGGTATCACCCTCTAAGCTCTCAACGGTTACCACCACAATCTCAGCACCGCTGGCCTTTTCTATGGCCGCACTAACAGCTCTCATTTGAGTCTCGTCTGTTTCTTCAAGCATATCTGCATAGTCGAAAATATAGCTATTCTCTGCTGGAGGCTGGGGAATGGACCCCTGTGCCCATGATTGTATTGAAAATAGCATCATTATCAATAGTCCTAGTAATATAAATCTTAATCTTTTCATCATTAATTACCTACTCATTCGTGAAATCTACTTCAGGAACCTCTTCTGCTCCTGGAGCTGCTTCAAAATATTCTTTTTGGTCAAAGCCTAAGATATTTGCAAAGATAACAGTTGGAAACCTTCGGATTGTACTGTTAAAAGACAACACGCTGTCATTATAGTCTTTTCGTGCAATGGCGATTCTGTTTTCTGTCCCCTCTAAATTGTCTGACAGTTGTCTAAAGTTCGCATCTGCTTTTAGATTTGGATAATTTTCTACCACAACCAATAATCTTGACAAGGCACCTGTCAATTCGTTCTCTGCGCCCATTCTTTCTTCTGCACTTGCATTACCGCCTAACTTAGCTCTTGCTTCCGTAACTGCATTAATGGCTTCTTG
Organism: Clostridia bacterium; assembly: GCA_016278615.1. GTDB lineage: Bacteria > Bacillota > Clostridia > Peptostreptococcales > JAAYPU01 > Soudan-22. The sequence goes on from JADQBM010000004.1 coordinate 35,005, forward strand.
TTCGTGACTTGCATACCCACGTACTGTTTCCACAAGATTTGGAATCAAATCGGCTCTTCTTTGTAATTGATTCTCTACTTGACTCCAACTATTTGTGACACTTTCTTCCAAAGTAACCAGTGTGTTGTAGCTTCCCATTGCACTCATAATCCCTACGATAATAATTATAGCAACTACAATCACTGCAATTAATCCTTTTTTCATTTTTTCTCCTCCAATAATGATCATCCTTTTATTATTTTTTTTCTATTCATCTATTATATAAAACTCTGTTTATTAATTAAAGGCTTTTTAAGTTTTATTTATTCTCA
>JADQBM010000070.1 GCA_016278615.1 Clostridia bacterium
GAGGTAGGTGCATGAAGCGATGGGAACAAGTGAATGCGGTCCAAAATATGCAAAATTATATTATGGAACATCTGGGAGAGCCTATCACATTGTTAGGTCTATCTCGGCGTGCGGGATACTCTCCCTTTCATTCTGCAAGGGTTTTCAAAGAGCTTACAGGAAGGGCTCCTTTTGAATACATTCGCACATTGAGACTCACCCAGGCAGCATTGAAATTGAGGGACGAAAAGCCCAAGGTCATGGATGTGGCACTGGACTTTGTGTTTGATACTCATGAAGGGTTTACAAGAGCCTTTTCAAAAGAATTTGGGATTACTCCCTACAAATACAGCAAGAGCCCACCACCCATTAAGCTTTTTATGCCGACTCCAGTTCGAGATGAATATCTTTTTTATCAGAAAGGAGAAGGAATTATGGAAAAAAATTGACGTCAAATACGGTGTTTGTTCAGGTGATTGACCGCCCTGAGAGAAAGCTGATTCTCAAGCGTGGAACACATGCTAAGGATTATTTTGAATACTGCGAAGAGGTGGATTGTGATATTTGGGGGCTTTTATGTAGTGTAAAAGAAGCGCTTTATGAACCTATTGGCATGTGGCTTCCCTCTCGTTTTAGGCCTAAAGGAACCTCTTATTACGCCCAAGGGGTGGAAGTGCCTAGTGATTATACGGGTGTCGTTCCAGAGGGACTGGAAATGATTGATTTGCCACCTTGCCAAATGATGGTCTTCCAAGGGCAGCCTTTTGAAAATGAAGATTTCTGTGAAGCAATTATGGAATTGTCGGATGTCATGGATTCCTATAATCCTGAAATCTATGGTTTTGCCTGGGCTGACGAAGATGCACCAAGATTTCAGTTGGAACCACAGGGCTATAGAGGTTATATAGAAGCAAGACCGGTGAAGCGCCTTAATAAATAAAGCCTATCCGATTTACTGAAAACGTAATATTGTGATATATTTAATGATGAAGATGAAAACCAGTGGTCGGCATCATCTTGCAAGAAGTAGATGAAAAAGGCAAGGAGGGTTCCATATGGCAAAGGATATTGTATTAATCTCACCTTTTGAAACATTACATGAAATGGCAATAAGGCTCGTCAATGAACATAACTATGAGGATATTGGGGTGGTGTCTGGTGACTTATCTCAAGGTGTTATTGCAGCTCACGAAGCAGTATCCAAAGGTGCAAAAATACTTATCTCGCGTGGTGGAACCTATTCGAAAATCTGTGAAGCAGTGGATGTTCCAGTAGTTGAAATAAAACTGACAGCTTTCGATGTATTTAATAGTTTTAAATGCATTCTTCATATTAATCAGCCTATAGCGATAATTGGGTATCAGAATGTCATACAAGGATACGATATTATTGAGGAATTGCTCGTAGGGCTTGATATAATCAAATTGACATTGGATGATAGTCAGTCGGTTGAAAAGCAAATTTGTCAATGTATGGATAGCGGGATCAAGGTGTTTGTTGGGGATAGTATTGTTAACTCCATTGCTATGAAGCATAACTGTGTAAGCTACCTGATTGAGTCTGGAGAAGAGGCTATTTCCAATGCAATGGAAGAAGCCATACGTGTGTTGCATGCGACTCAAATTGAACGTGAGCGTATGCAGAGATTTATGGCAGTCATTGATAATACAAGTGATGGCATTATCTCCACAGATAAAGAAAGCCATATTAATGTTTTTAATACCAATGCGGAAAAAATACTTGATATCACCAAAAAAGAAGTCCTTGGGAGACCGCTATTAGATGCAATTGGTGACAATGCGCTTACTCGTATTGCGCTATCTCAACAAACCAAAGTTGATTCCATTCATAGTGTTGATAATGCTAAGTTGGCAATAAATCATGTCCCTATTGTAGTAGGCGATGAAAATATGGGCAGTATTATTACCTTTCAAGATGTAACCAAAATACAGAACCTGGAAAAAAAGATACGGATTAAGCTAAGTGAAAAGGGCTTTATTGCGCGCTATTCTTTTGAAGATATTATCTATAAAAGTGCAGCAATGCGGCGTTGTATTGAAAGGGCAAAAACCTATGGGAATTATGATTCTTCAGTATTGATCAGTGGGCCCAGTGGCGTGGGTAAGGAGTTGTTGGCACAGTCCATTCATAATGTCAGCAATCGCGCCTCTGGTCCTTTTGTACCCATAAACTGTGCTGCGCTTCCCCCGTCATTAATAGAGAGTGAATTGTTTGGCTATGTGGAAGGTGCTTTTACAGGAGCAAAAAAAGGAGGGAAATCAGGTTTATTTGAGCTTTCCCACGGGGGAACGATATTTCTTGATGAAATCAGCGAGTTGCCATTGGATTTACAAGGGCGTCTGTTACGTGTTATACAAGAACGAGAGGTCATGAGAATCGGAGATGATTGTATGATTCCCGTTGATGTGCGCATCATTTGCGCTTCTAATCGCGATTTGAGAGATCAGGTGAGCAAAGGAAAATTTAGAAGAGACTTGTTGTTTCGTATTAATATATTAACCTTAAACGTTCCGCCATTAGACCAACGACGTGAGGACATTGTACCTCTTGCGGAGTACTTGGTACAGGACTACAGAGAGAAATATGATCGCCCTTATATGATGCTATCCAAAGAAGCATTGGCCTATCTTAAAGGTTTTCAATATGAGGGAAATGTTCGGGAACTGCAAGGTATGATAGAGCGAGCGGTAGTTATCTGTGAGGGGGAGCAGATTCTCGTTGAACATATTGAAGATGTGGCGGCTAATCTTGCTACGGAGGCAATTGTTGAACAAGAGCTGTTCATGCAGGAGCCAACCCTTAAGGATTTGGAGAAGCAGTATATAGAATATGTTCATAACAAATACCAGGGATCGGCTGGAAATATGTGCAAGGTACTTGGGATTGATCGCAGTACCCTCTGGAGAAAAAGAAAAAACCATTTAACATCTGGATAATTTGTTGCAATTTGCAATGTTGCATTTTGCAAGATTGATGCAGTTTGCAATAATTTATCATCATAAAAGCACATAAGTATGAAGGAGTTAATGAGAAAGTCCTATTATATATGTTGTTGATTATCCCACTGAAATAATTTGTTTCAGTGGGGTTTTGTTTTGCAAATAAAGGTGTAACGTAATACTTGCAAAAAATAGGAGCATTTTAAAATAGACATTATGCCAGGTTGGTATGGGAATTGCTATTCATTCAGATGAAAACAAGAAAAAGTCAAATAGTGTATCTAACTTTATTCATAACAAGATTGTAATCATCACATAAAGGAGCTGTTGTACTTGATTTATATAATTGCAGATGATTTAACCGGTGCAAATGATACGGGTGTTCAATATAAAAGACGAGGATTGCGTACATTGATATCTACAGAAGTAGATTTAACCCTTTTGGATCAGTTCGCTGGCTCTTTTGATGTGATCTCTATAAATGCAGATACTCGAACTAAGGATTCCCAGCTTGCCTACAAAACAACTTATGATTTTGTAAAGCATATTCAAGAAACAAACCATAAATATATCTATAAAAAGGTGGATTCATTAGTTCGGGGTAACGCAGCGCAGGAGCTTGAAGCTGTCATGGACGCACTGGATTCTTCCCTTGCAATCGTAGCAATTAGTTATCCTGCTAATGCAAGGACTCTAAATAATGGCATATTAAGGCTCCCCCACGTTAACGGAGAACAATCAGAAGTCAATGTTACCAAACTTTTCTCTGATGGCATGAATCGTAAGGTGAAGGGAATATCATTGCAAACGGTTCGCCAAGGAATAGAGGCTGTTCAAATAGCCATTAGGCAGGGACAATCTCATAAAGCCCAGGTTTTCGTCATTGATGCCGTCACGGATCATGACCTCTCTGTGGTTAGAGATGTATCATTGGCCCAAGAAGATAAAGTGGTTTTATGTGGATCTGCCGGTTTGGCGAATCAATTGAGTTTGATAGAAGGAAGCGATGTTTTAATAGAGACATTTCATGAAGACACAAATGGCGTTACTCTTGTGGTCATTGGGTCGCGAAATGCTTGTACAGCAGAACAAATCCAAGCTCTTGCAGATGAAACAGGCATGCCGATTATTACAGCGTTAACTTCAGAGATTCTTAAAGGAGAAACAAAGAAAGTTTCGAAAGAGATTCTTGCCCAAGCAGACAATCTGATTAACGGGGGTTGTAAATTGTTGGCGGTTGTTGTGGATACGCTCTTTATGGATTATAGGATTTCCCATAATGACAGCCAAGATGTCATAAATGATTCTTTAAGGATTGCGGATGTTATAGGGAGCTTAGCAAATGAGCTCTGTGAACGTTACCACATCAGTGCAATTTTATCTTCTGGAGGAGATACTTCTTTGGCGGTACTCAAAGCTCTTGAAGCAAAGGGAATTGAGTTGAATTCAGAAATTTTGCCAGGTGTTCCTATTGGACGATTAATAGGAGGAAAGTCGGAGGGCATGACCATTGTGACAAAATCGGGTGGGTTTGGACAAAAAGACTCCCTCATCCGTTCCATTGAATATTTAACACTTGAGAAAGAAGGGATAAAATGAATCAATATCAGTTAACTATTCCTGGCCATGTAAGTGCCGGTGAGAATACGATTTTACAGCTAAGGAATATAATAAAGAGCGAAGAAGTCACGAAGGTCATTATCTTTACAGATGCAGGGGTACTGGGTAGTGGTATCTGTCAAAGTATTTTTGAAGAGGTAGAAAAATCGGGTGCTAAATTCCATGTTATTAGTGATTTGCGCCCGGAGCCATCCACCCAAGACGTTATGCGTGCAGTTGAGCAAATCAATGGGGCAGAAGGGGAATTAGTTGTCGCCGTTGGAGGCGGGAGTGTAATGGATATGGCAAAGCTATGTGCCGCCATGAAGGGGGCATCCTATGATATATATGACCTACTTGAAGATAACAGCATAATGAAGAAAGGCCTTCCAACAGTAATGATTCCCACCACGTGTGGAACGGGTAGTGAATCCACCTTTAATGCCATCGTAGCGGTACTTGAGAAGTCGGTAAAAATCGGCATCGTAAATAAAAGTATGATTGCAGATTATGTATTGCTTGATGGAAACATGATTCGAAAGTTGCCACCGAAAATAATCGCATCTACTGGAGTGGATGCACTAACCCATGTGGTTGAATGCTTTACTTCCAACAAGGCAAATCCTTTCAGTGATTTGTTTGCTTTAGAAGGTACAAAGCTTATTTTCAATAATTTGGTTTCAGCTTATAAAAACCCAAATGACATGGAGGCAAAAAGCAATATGTTACTTGCAGCATTTTATGGTGGCGTCTCTATTTCCGCATCAGGAACAACTGCTGTACATGCGTTGGCTTATCCTCTGGGAGGCAAATATCATATTGCTCATGGAATATCGAATGCCATATTATTTGCGCCTGTAATGCGGGCGAATTTAGAAGCCTGTGGGGACCGGTTGGCGCTATTGGAAGATGCGGTTAATCCAAATGGCTATGGTCGCAGTCAATTTGAAAAAGGAAATGAAATGATCAGACGTATTGAAGCAGTGGTTAAAGATACCGATATACCATCCAATTTGAATGAATATGGTATAGGCACGGAAGATATAGATGCTCTGGTTGAAGCGGCTGCTGATTGTAAGCGACTTTTAAATAATAATTGTAGAAATTTAACCAATGAAGATATTCAAAAGATCTATCAAGAAATCATATAAGGGAGGGATTTAAATGTCGCAACTACCTATTTTAGGTATTACAATGGGTGATCCCAGCGGGATCGGTCCTGAAATAACTGTAAAGGCACTCTCAAAACAGCATGTATATCAAATTTGTCGTCCCCTGGTTATAGGGAGTGGCAAAGTTGTCAGCCAAGGCATGCAGATTGCTCAGAAAAACATGGAAGTTCATGTAATTTCCAGTGTAAACGATGCTAAATTCAAATATGGTATTATAGATGTACTTGATCAAGATAATGTGGATTTATCCAAGTTAGAGCATGGGAAGGTAAGTGTACAAGGAGGCGCTGCAGCATATGAAGCCATTGAAAAAGTCATTGACCTTGCCATGAAAGATGAAATCCATGGGACCATTACAGGTCCGTTGAATAAAGAGGCGCTCAACATGGCTGGATACCATTATAGTGGACATACTGAGATTTATGCCAAGCTCACAGATACACGAGACTACAGTATGATGTTGGTTCATGATAACTTGCACGTGGTACATGTTTCTACACATGTGGCCTTAAGAAAAGCATGTGACCTCTGTAAAAAAGAACGCATTCACAAGGTGATTGAAATAGCACATAATGTATGCATCAGTTTGGGCATTGAAAGTCCACGAATTGGCGTTGCGGGCTTGAATCCCCATGCAGGTGAAAATGGCTTGTTTGGGAGAGAAGAAATCCAAGAGATTATCCCCGCTATTTTACAAGCACAGGAGGCGGGCATTGGTGCTGAGGGACCAATTGCTCCAGATACATTGTTTTCTAAAGCCTTGGGAGGGCAATATGATATCGTCGTTGCCATGTACCATGATCAAGGGCACATTCCCCTTAAACTTTTAGGCTTTAAATATGATCATGCTACAAAAAAATGGGGAAACATTAGCGGCGTGAATATTACTCTGGGGCTACCTATTATTCGCTCTGCTGTGGACCATGGGACAGCATTTGGAAAGGCAGGAAAGGGCACTGCTAACGACGAAAGTCTATTAAATGCCATTGAATATGGGGCGAAACTTGCCATTGCCAGAATGAATCAGAAGGAAGAAAATATTAAGGCGAATAGTCTAAATCCTAAGGAGGAATGAAAATGAATAAAAAGTATTATGGGGTAATACCTCCTATCATTACCCCTGTGGATGCCCAGGAAAATGTGGATGATGAAGGTTTTCGAGGATTACTTGAGCATTGTATACAAGGGGGACTTCATGGTATTTTCGTTGCTGGTAGCAACGGGGAAACCCTGGCATTGACACAAAAGGAGCGAGACAATTCTATTAGAATTGCAGTTGATCAGTGTGGTGACAGAGTTCCTGTAATGGCAGGTGTCATGGACTCAAGTACCCGCCGTGTGATCGAGAACATTAAAAGATTGGAGCAGCTTGGAGGCAAGTGTGCTGTTGTTACATCTATATTCTATGCACGTCATACATCACAAGACGAAACGATTCGTCATTTTGAAAAAATATCAAAAGAAACCAATGTAGATATTATGATTTACAACATACCCATGTTTACAGGACTTAGCTTAACAGCCAACACTATTGAAGAAATATCCAAGTTTGATGGCGTTGTTGGATACAAAGACAGTTCCGGTAACTTTCCGGATTTTCAAAAGCTTTTAACGTATTTTGAAGGCAGTAATTTCTCTATGCTGCAAGGCGCCACTGTTTATTCCATGGTAAGTATGCTTATTGGTGCAGATGGATTTGTTCCATCTATAGCGCCCTTGTTTCCTAAGCTCTTTGTTGATGCTTTCGAGGCTGGAGGTTCCAAAAACATCGACCTTAGTATGAAATATGATGTTTTGTTAAGAGAAACATCAAAGATATTGGGGATGACAAAAAGCGCTACTGCAGCGAATAAATTTGCTTTATCTACTCTTGGATTTACCCACAAGCGGGTTATTGACCCCCAAGATCCCATAAAAAAAGACGAAGAAAAAAATATTCTTGAAAAAATTTCTGAAATAAATGGAATGTATGAAGCATTTAAAGCCAGTTTATAATAGACTTCAATTTCAAAGGAAGGAGGCGGATATCCTTGAACAATATTGTTTTGTCCCACGAACTGTACCTGCCGGGAATGAAGGCACTTGAAGGTAAAGCTAATGTATTTATCACAAATAACGGCGAAAGCAATGAAATACTTGACCAACTAAAGGAAGCAGATGGTTTTATATTAAGAATCGGGAAGATTGATCGAAAATGTATCGAAGTTTGCAAAAAGCTAAAAGTCATTACCCGACCAGGTGTGGGTGTGGATAATGTAGATGTTTCTGCTGCAACGGAAAATGGTATTCCAGTGATTATTTGTCCCTTGGCAAATTCACGTGCTGTAGCAGAACATGCCCTTGCTTTGTTGCTTGCCATAAGCAAAAACATTGTGGAAAGTGATAACGAAACTCATAAAGGGAATTTTGGAATACGTAATCAATATAAAGCCGTTGATATTCAAGGCAAGACCGTTAGCATACTAGGATTTGGTAATATTGGAAAAGAATTTGCTAGGCTATGTTATGGTATCGGGATGAGGGTGATGGTATATGATCCCTTTGTCACAGAGGATACTGTAACCGCTATGGGCTATGATTACAGCGGGGATTTATTTGAGGCAATTGGGGCAGGAGATTATGTTTCACTTCATATGCCTTCTATGCCAGAAACACGTGGAAGTATTAGCCAGAAACAGTTCGCTGCAATGAAACCAACAGCTTATTTCATTAATTGCTCCCGTGGTGATTTGGTAGATGAAGCAGCACTGGTTGAAGCTTTAAAAAACAACATTATAACAGGTGCTGGGGTAGATGTATTAATTGAAGAACCCATGAAGGCAGAACATCCACTTATGAGGCTTTCGAATTGTATAGTTACACCACATATAGCGGCGCAAACCCAAGAAACAACTGAGAAAATGGTGCTAATGGCGGTAGAAGGCACCCTCGCTATACTCAATGGAGAAAAATGGCCGCATGTGTGTAATCCTGAGGTTTATGATCATCCAAAGTGGAAGGAGAGGGGAGCTGTCTATGAGTAGACAATTCTTATTAAGGTATAAAGGCATCGCTGCTGGTATTGGAATTACAATTTTTGCTATAGCTTATTTGATAGGGACTTTATTCATCAGGCGTACCACCTTTGTAACAATTGGAGCGGAATTTATGCCCCAAATCTATGGCTACATTTTGTTATTCCTTGGGGCATGTCAGATTTATCAGGGGATAAAAGAATCTAAACGCTTCGTGGAAGATACACAAAAGCCTAAGGAGCGAAAAGATATAAAAAATGTATTGGTCACTTTTGTGGTTATCATTGCCTATGTAGCTATAATGAATTTTATAGGATTTATGATTGCATCTGCGATGTTGCTGTTCCTTATGACCATTTTACTTAAACCAGCGAATAGTAAGTTGAACTATGTTGTAACCATTATTTTTTCTGTTGTATTGTCCATCGGCACATATTTACTGTTTCATAACGTCATGTATTTATCGTTGCCAGGGTGAGTTTTATTTAGTGTAAATCTGGAGAGGAGGGCCAAAAGTTATGTTAGAATCTTTTGCTATTGGAGCACAAGCTATACTTGACCCCATTAGCTTATTGATCATTATTTTAGGGGTTACTCTTGGCATTGTGTTTGGGGCAATACCGGGATTAAGTGCAACAATGGCACTGGCGCTTTTCCTACCCATTACCTATAGAATGACGCCTATATCGGGAATTATACTATTAATATCCCTCTACATAGGTGGTATTTCAGGAGGATTGATTTCTGCCATTCTTACAAGAATTCCAGGAACGCCCTCATCAGTAGCCACGTGCTTTGACGGATATCCCATGACTGCAAAAGGCGAAGGACCCAAGGCGTTGGGAGTAGGAATTGTATATTCCTTTATTGGCACCATCATGTCGACTATCGTTTTAATATTTTTAGCACCATGGTTGGCAAAAATAGCCATCAAATTTGGCGCATATGAATATTTCTCTGTTGCATTATTCTCTCTGACAATGATGGCGGGTCTATCGGGGAAATCCATGATAAAGGGCTTAATATCAGGATTTATGGGGTGCATATTTGCTACCATCGGGATGGATAGTATTGGAAGTGTCCAACGGTATACTTTCGGAAGTGTACAGCTTTCATCTGGCTTCAATATCTTGCCTGTACTCATAGGATTATTTGCAATATCAGAGATATTGATTACCGCGGAAAAAGCCAAGTATGCTACAAAGTTGGATGCTGTTCAAGTGGATATTAAAGGCATTAAGGGGTTTGGCTTTACTTGGAAGGAATTTATTGAGCAAAAATGGAATATGCTGATTTCTGGGTTAATGGGCATCGGCATCGGCATACTACCAGGCATTGGAGGCGGAGTTGCAAACGTCATGGCATATGGTGCTGTTAAAAACCGCTCCAAGTATCCTGAAAAATTTGGAACTGGCATTATCGATGGGGTTGTAGCTACAGAGACGTCCAACAATGCAGCAATAGGCGGGGCCTTAGTGCCACTCTTAGCATTGGGTATTCCGGGAGATACTGTGACGGCCATGCTACTTGGTGGATTAACCATACAAGGCATCGCTCCAGGACCATTGATGTTTACTCAAAATGTAGACATTGTATATGCCATATTTCTAACGATGATCATTGGTGCATTCTCTATGTTGTTCATTGAGTTTTATGGATTACGAGGCTTCGCAGCATTATTAAAAATACCCAAGCATTACTTACTGCCAGGCATATTTCTGTTTTGTATTATTGGTTCATTTGGAATTGGAAATCGTTTATTTGATGTGTGGACCGTGCTGCTCTTTGGTGTTTTGGGCTTTGCATTTCACAAGGTAGATATTCCGCCTTCGCCCTTTATACTGGGCTTTATTATAGGACCTATTATGGAAACCAATCTCAGACGTGGATTGATGTTTTCTCAGGGAGACTATACAGCTTTTTTGACAGAACCGATATCAGCATTTTTTCTTGTGGCTGCTGCGTTATCTATTACCCTTACAGTTCGCAAGAATGTAAAAAATGCAAAGAAATCTAGGCTGCAAAATTAATTAAACATGTAGGGCATAAGTAAAAAACTATTTCTGAATTCTATTTTAAAATTAATAGAATATAAAAATGAAGAGAGAAGGAGAATGGAAAATGAAAAAGATTATTGTGCTTTCACTTGTTATGCTATTAATCAGTAGTATGTTTGTAGGTTGTGCAACACCACCAGAAGAAAGCAATTCAGAAGGATCAGTTGAGGAAGAAACCTTTTCATGGCCTGAAAAGCCTCTTGAGATTGTTGTTCCCTTCAACGCAGGCGGTGATACGGACTTTCATGCCCGTACTTATGCAAAGTATTTAGAGCCAATACTTGGCGAGAAAGTATTAGTTGTTAATATTTCAGGAGCAAATGGAAGTGCAGGAACCATTAAGGTTCGTGATTCAGAGGCAGATGGATATACAGCATTATTTTATCATGATTCTATGTTGATGAATAAAGTTGTTGGAGTGACTGATTTTGCTCATGAGGAATTAGAGGTTGCTGCAGCCGGAATCATGGACAACTCATATATTCTTGCTGTTAATGCAAACAGCCCATTTGAGACCTTAGAAGATTTGATTAACTATGCAAAAGAAAATCCAGGTGAAGTAAAGTACGCATCTTCCATAGGCGCCTATACGTATTATGTTGGCCGACAAATGGAAGTTCTTACAGATGTTGATTTTAATATCGTTGATGCTGGGGGCGGAACTGATCGTAACGCAGCTCTGCTGGCTGAGAAGATTGATACAAATGTCAACCCTTATGGGGTAATGAAGCCATATATTGATTCAGGAGACTTCAGAGTCTTGGCGGTATTTGCTGATAAACGAAGCGGCTTGTTCCCAGACGTGCCTACAGCAAAGGAACAAGGATTTAATATCATTGCTCACCGTGCATACTTCTTATCTTTCCCAAAAGGAACGGATGAACGTATTATAACAAAGGTCAGTGAAGCAATGGAGCAAGTTTCAAAAATACCGGAATATGCTGAAGACATCTCTACTGCTTATTGTGTAGAACCTGCTTACATGAACACTGCAGATACAAAAGCGTACTTAGATGGCGCTATGGAAGAATTTGAAGCCGCGTCAGATATGATACTTGGTGAATAATGTAAGCAACTAAAATATATTTTTTCCCTCATTTTAATAAATAGTTGACAAGGATGATTTGTTCATCCTTGTCACATTTTTTGTCCATTACAACTTATCAAAAATGTCAACTAATCATTCAATGAGTTAAATCCTGATATACATAAACAAGCATTTCCCTTTTATTCTTTTCAAACAAATTTTAGCCTCCGCCCACCGCAGGGAAAATGGCTACTACATCATTGTCCTCTAAAACCCTATCAGGTTTCGCATTTCTTCCGTTGATTATTATTATTGCTGCTTCCTCTTTTGGAATATTCAGGCGTTCAATGATATCCTTTGGAGTAGCACCTTGTGTAAGGTCCATCATCATCTCTTTCTCACGATTTTCTCTAAGAGTGGCAAAGAGCTTTACTTTTATCTGCATATAATCACCTCTTATCACAATATGATTGGATTCACTTATAGTATTGCCTATGGGCAAGTGATAATGGGAAAAGATTTTAAGGAACTACTCCTTTTTCTTTATCTTAAAGTTCGCTTCGTTATCCTGATTTTTTCCATAAAACCCTAAAGCTATCCGGTATGGACCAGGACAGCCTGGTGGTAGAAAAGCCACCCGATCACCTGGATGGATCACGTAATCTAGTTCCTGGACAAAACCATTTACAAAAATTACTTCAATTTCATCCCAAGGAATTTCTAGCTTCTCAGCCAGCGCTATGCCTGTAATTGGTTCCTCAAGATCCATGATTAAAGGAATGGTTCCAAATTTTTTCCGAAAAGCTGCATCTAAATGAAGAAAACCCCTCACTTCTATGGTTTTTCTGCTTTGCTCTGACATATAATCTATCACCCTCTAAATACTTTAACCTTAGATTAATAAAAAATATTCTTTTTTTATCTTCAAAAAAATTAATTTTGAAGCCGGAACTAAGTCCGGCTTCTTCCTCATACAAGGATATTATGACTCCTTAAAAAGCGGAGATTTTGATTAGAAATTGTAAACTTCGTCGATTTCTTCAGGAGTAAAGTCCCAAACCACATTGTGTGGAGGACATGGCTCATACTCGAAGAATTCAGGCAGACGGTCATGAGCGTTTGTAAAACCAGCTGCTTTGTTGAAGGCACGTTCAACCTTTAGAACAGATTCGCCTAGTTTATCAACGTCAGTAGCAGTCAAGGATATACCGTATTGAGAGTTGATCATGTCGATCAGTGCTTGGTATCCACCTGGATTATCAGCGATACCAAAGTAAACGAATAGACACATACCAGTGCTATCAACAGAGGCGGTTCCTATTTGCATAGCGCGAGAATACTCAATTTGGCCGTCTTTTTTAAGTGGATCTATATCAGCTCCTACTTTTAAGATGTTACCCGAGATACAGTATCCAGCAGTATGGTCAGCTCCCATTGGGGTTGTAGCATAAGTTAAACCAATACCCTTGACTGGACGTGGATCATAAGCAGGGATAGCTTGATCTTTTACTACAGGAACTCTGAATAGACCACAAACCTTACCTACAACAGCAGTACCGCTGCCAATGATGCGTCCCAAAGGAGTAGGAACAGCAATTCCCTTAACAGCTTCCAGCACAGCTTTACCGTCACCCCAAGGCAATAGACCACCTTCCATGGCGCAAGCTACTGCAACAGCAGTCTCGATACTGTCGATACCGATGTCGTCCATTTCACGGTCGATATAAGCAATGTCATCTAAATCTTTGATACCAGCATCAGCACCAAGACCCCAGATAGTCTCATACTCAAAACCACTGGTGATGTATTTGCCTTGCTTATCTGTATACCACTGAGAACATCTGATGATACAACCAGCATGGCAACCATGAGATACTTTACCCTCACCACCACGCTCAGTAATAGTAGCATTCATTGTTTCGCCGGAGATGTTATCATTATGGTCGATACGGCCAGCTGTAAAGTTCTTGGCCGGTAGGCCGCCAGCTTCGTTCAAGATGTTAACCAATACATCAGTACCGTACGCTGCCAAGCCTTTCCCGGCAACTGGATGATCAAGAAGAGCCTTAGCAAATACTTTTGAAGCTGCCCTGAATTTTTCCGGATCTGCAATAGGAACTGCAACGGCACCTGTCTCATCAATAACGAGGGCTTTTACCTTCTTGGAACCTAATACTGCACCTAAACCTCCACGACCGGCGCTACGCATGTTGCCTTCCGGATCCTTGAAGGAAATGTTAGCAGAAGGTAGACGATGTTCACCTGCCGGACCGGCTAGGGCGATACCTACTTTTTCACCGTATTTTGCGCTTAACACTTCAATAGCCTTGTAGTTACCACAGCCTCCAATAATCTCAGCTGGGGCATCTTCAATCGTTACACCGTTCATATCAATTTTAATTATATGGTATTTGTCATCTGCAGGCATTCCTTCAATAACGAGAGCTTTTATGCCCATTTTAGCCATCTTTTGTGAAAAGGTACCGCCAGCGTTGCTTTCTTTAATCCCACCGGTTAGAGGGCTTTTAGCTCCAACGGAAATACGTCCGGAATTGGGAGCTGCCGTGCCGCTGAGTAAACCGGGAGCAAAGATTATCTTGTTGTTTTTGCCTAAAGCATGACAAGTAGGCTTGACTTCGTTTGCAACGAAGTTGGACGTAAGTGCACGCCCGCCTAATCCTGCGTACTTCTCGGGAACTTCTTCGGTAGTGACTTTCATTGCTGTCATATCTATCCTGATAAATTTGTTCATAAATCTACCTCCTCTAAATAATTTTAATTTGAAATTTTATAAACTTATATAGTGCAAATCTCATACCAATTATTATAGAGGAGAATGCTTATTTAGAAGTGCTGAAAAATAGCGCTTCTATCTCATAAAATTTTGGTTATAGTATAATTGTCATACAAAACGTTACATTGTGGTACGTTTTCTCCAATATTACATGTTCCGTTACGGCACACTGTTCTGTTTCGGCACAATTCAAAATGCTTTTATTCAGGACATCCGTGATTACCGGGTAGAATCTTTTTATTTGATACATAAAGGTGAAAAGGATGCTTTTGCTCATCCTTTTCACTTTTATTTTTGAGAGAGTAGGCTTAAAGACCTTAGGGACATTCCTCAAGAGTGTAACGATAAGGTGTGTCCCCCTTGCCTTATGGAACATTTTTCTATATATTAAACATAAAATATGGTATTATTTAACCATTAAAAGAGATGGTCTAACAATACTATATACTATATAAATGAGGAATTTTTATGACAAAAGCATTGATTCATTATTTTAGTGGCACGGGGAATTCTGAACTTACTGCTAAAGAGCTGGGTAAGCAATTAGAGAAGTATGATTATGAGATTGTCATCCATTCCATAGAAAAGGGGCAGTTGGATTATGGGGAATACCAAAGGTGCTGTCTTCATATTTTCGTTTTCCCTATTTATGCAACGGCGTTACCTCATATCATGCTCAAATATATCAAAGGCCTGCCGCCAGGTAAAGATGTCAATACAGCTGTTGTTTCTACGAATGGTAGGATAAATACGCGTTTTCGGGACGGTTATCAGGGATGGGCATTGCATCAGGCAAGATGGGCGCTTTATTTAAAAAAGTATAAAGTTTTCTTCTCTGAAACCTTGGATTTTCCCCATAATATTACCATAGTCATACCTCCTAGAAAAGAAACGGTAAATGAGCAAATAATTAAAATGGCTTCAGAAAAGTTTAGTGATATTGCCTTGAAAATTCATCGGGGGGAGAAAACTCATAGGGGTATTTTTTTTATAAATTTTTTATGGAGCATTCCTTTTGGCATCCTATATACCTATTTCGGAAGGCACTTTATAGGAAAACTATTTGTGTCGGACTCTTCGTGCAACTTATGTATGCTTTGCGTGAAGAAATGTCCCGTCGATGCCATAGAACCCATAAAGGGAAGAATGAAATGGCGATGGAATTGTGAAGGCTGTTTAAGATGTATGAATTCGTGCCCTCAAAATGCAATTCAGGTATCTGTAGCTAGAATTATTGCAATAATAGGGGCTGCCGTATCTATAGATTCTATTTTTATGAAGCATTTTGAATTCATATTACCTTTTAATTTCATTATGGGTATTGTATTATTTTTTGTAGTATTTGCTGTATTGGATTGGATACTTTTTCAACTATCAACTTTGCCTTTATTTAGACAAATCATCCAATGGGGATATACAAAATACTTTAAGCAATATCATGCTCAAAAGTATGAGAAAATATTTAAAACATGACATGCAGGTGTCGAGTTTCAATTGATATACGAACCAATGCCCACACACTGAAAAATATGCCCCTTTGGTTGCAGAAATTGCGAGGACAAGAGGTATTGATTTTCAATTAATAAAGTATCAAACAAAAGAGCAGGCGCAAAATGCTCCAGTCCCATTTACGACATACAGCATGTTTTATGATGGAGAATTTGTAACCAATGAGATATTATCGGACAATAAGTTTGAAAAATTCTTAGACGAAAAAGGTTTATAATATGAGTCTATTTTATTTATATTAAAAGGGGGAGGATGCATCATGGAATATCAAGATGTCGTGCAAAGACTTGCGCCATGCGGTCTGGATTGTAGTAGGTGTGCAGATTATGAAGATGGAGAAATCAAAGAATTAAGTTTTAAATTAAAGAAATTGTTAGAGGGATATGATAGGCTTGCAGGAATTAAGGAAAAGCATCAACCTGCTTTTAAAGGTTATAATCAGTTTCAACAAATTCTCAATGTATTGACTCAAGCTTCCTGTGGCGGTTGTCGAAGTGATCATGTAAAATGCCCAGTGGATTGCCATGCAAAAACATGTCATAAAGAACAGAAAGTGGATTTTTGCTTTCAGTGTGATGAATACCCGTGTGATGATCAATTTGATGGAAAGTTAAGGGAAAGATGGATTGAAAAAAACAACCGTATGAAAGAAGTAGGTGTTGAAACTTACTTCATAGAACAGAGTGAAAAACCAAGATACTGATATAGTATAAAAGTTAATTTTGCATTTAACCCTTGATTTAATCAAGCTATTCAATGCGTAAGTTATCTGCTATAATAGTATTAAATAAATGTTCCGCGTTTTATTGGTATTTATGGATTTGTAATCGTTCTATTATACCGAAAATGGGGGATTTTTAACTATAGAGCGAGAGGTTATGTAAAAAGATATCTCCAAAGAGATATGAGTAAGGAGAAAGATGTGGACTTTGTTGGGAAAAACATATTTAGAAATGTGATGAAAAACAATGATGATTTAACTTTAATAAGGGAAGAATTAGAAAAACTAAAAGAGAACATTTTTTATGGACAACAACTGGCGAATACTGGAAGCTGGACACATGATATAAAAAATGATGAGATTTTTTTATCTGATGAAGTATATCATATATTAGATAGTAGTCCAGAAGAATTTGATGGTAAATTAGAAAGCTATTATCTTTATGTGCATCCTGATGATTTAGAAGAGGTCAAAAAAGAAACTACAGGTGCTTTAGAGGGTAAAGAATATGATATAGAATATCGGATTATATCCTCCGGTGGTACAGTACGGTATGTTCATGAAAAAACCAAAGCACTATATAATGAAAATAAAGAGCCAATTAAGATGATTGGAATTATTCAAGATATAACCAATTATAAATTGATAGAAAATGATTTAAAAGTTATTAGCGAAGACCTAAACCAGGCGCAAAGAGTAGCTGGGATAGGCTTTTGGAAGCATGATGTTATAAAAGAAGAAATTTTTTGGTCTGATGAGGTATACAAAATATTTGGAATTACAACCATACATTTTAAGAAAAATCTAAAGAGTATTTATTTATTAATCCATAACGAAGATAGACTAAAAGTTCAAAATGCCGTAGATAAATGTTTGGTAGGAAAAGGTTATGAACTTGAATATCGTATCCCTCAGCAAGAAGGTTTGGTTAAATATGTTGTGAGCAAAGGGCAGCCTATATTTGATAAAGAAAGAAATGTTGTAGGTATTTTAGGGGCCATACAGGATATAACAGAAAACAGATTATTAGAACAAAAATTAAAAAAGAGTCACAAAAATTTTTCCAAAGCACAGTCTTTAGCACATATTGGAAGCTGGGAATATGATATCATTCATAATAAAAATTATTGGTCTGATGAGACATACAAAATATTTGGAATTACACCTGAAAACTTTGATAATACATATGAAGGGTTTCTGAATTTGGTTCATCCTGATGATGTGAAGATTATAAAAAATGACTTAAAGAATCCTTCAACGGAACCTTTTGGGATGGAATTTAGGATAATTAGACCCGATGGCTCTGTGAGAAATACATATCAACAGGTCGAATTTGTTTTTAATAAAGATGACAAACCCATTCATATATATGGAACCATTCAAGACATTACAGAAAAAAAGGAACTACAGAAAGCAATCAAATCTAATCAAGAAGAAATAAATAAGATTCAGAAAAAATTTCAAGTTTTAATACAAGAATCCAGCGATATTTTTGAAATATTATCACCTGATGGAACCATAAAATTTATGAGCGAAGCAGGAGAAAAAGTCATTGGTTACAGTCCTAAGGAAAGAATTGGAAAAAAAGTATATGAATATTATGAAGGTTCAATGCTGCAAAAGGTAAAGAAAATACTTGAGACGGTTTTAGACGATTCAGACAGAAAAGTTCAAGAGGATATTATTTTCAAAACTAAGGAAGGAAATAGTATTTACTTAGAGGTCTATATGCAAAACTTGTTGCATGAACCTGCTATAGAGGGAATTGTGGTGAATTTTAGAGATATTACAAAAAGAGTAGAAATGGAAAAGAGAATGATCCATATTTCTACCCATGACGAATTAACAGGGCTTCCTAACAAAGTCTATTTTAAGAAGCAATTAAGGATGCAATGTCTAAATGATATAGATAATAAATACAATAGATTTGCCTTAATGATGTTAGATATTAAGGGACTAAAATATATAAATGATTCATTAGGTGATGAGTTAGTAGAACAACTGATTGTAGAAATTGTTCAAAAATTAAGGGCGTTCTTAGGGAATGAAACATTTATTAGTCGTTATTCAGACGCCTATTTTGCAATTTTAGTACAAGAATCAAAAACAATTCATGAGTATGAAAACATAGCTAAAGGAATTATAGAATTGTTTGCAAATTCTTACAAATTAGAAAACTATGTATTAGATTTATGGGCCAATATAGGTGTATGCATTTATCCAATGGATTCAGAGGATATGAGTACCCTTGTAAGTCAATCAAGGGTGGCATTGCTTCGTGCCAGGAAAGATGGTAAAAACACATATAAATTTCATTCTTCCGAATTGAATATCTATAATTATAAAGAGTTTGTGTTGAGAAATGATTTACATTATGCCATTGAAAGAGGCCAGTTAAGAGTCTATTATCAACCTATGGTCAATTTGAAAACAAATAAATTAGTGGCGGCAGAAGCGTTAATTAGATGGGAGCATCCAGACTGGGGCATGGTATCACCAGATGATTTTATTTCTTTGGCAGAAGAAACGGGGTTGATTATTGACATTGGAAAGTGGATATTAAAAGAAGTCTGTATAAATTATAAGTACTGGCTGGGCAAGAATATGCCTACTATCAAGGTGTCTGTAAACTTCTCAGGAATTCAGTTATTTGAAGATGATTTTGTAAAAAACATCATTAGTATAATAGATGAATATGAGTTGGATGCAAAATTTCTAATCATGGAGATTACCGAAAGTGTTTTAATGAAAAATATAGAAAAAGCGGCACGTGATATTCAAAAATTACAATCTTTTGGAGTGCAAGTAGCATTAGACGATTTTGGAACAGGCTTTTCTTCTTTGGCATATTTGAATTCTTTAAAAATAGATATTTTAAAAATAGATGGCTCTTTTATTAGGAATATTCCATCTGATGATACTTGTACAGCCATAGTGAGGTCAGTTATTAATTTAGCCAAAGAACTGGAGATTAAATTGGTAGCTGAAGAAATTGAAAATTGGGAACAATTATCTTATTTAAAAGAGTTTAACTGTGATACTGGACAAGGCTATATTTTCAGTATGCCAGTATCTTCAGAGGACTTTGCGAAAATTATGATCAAGGGAAAATGCAAACCTATAGTAGCTTCTGATGCTTTAATACCACGTGAGGATAGGCGTAAATTCTTTAGAATAAAGTTTTATCAATTGTTAGAGGCGAAGTCAACAATTTTAGAACTAAAGGGAAAGAAGATAAATGTGGGAAACACAAAAGTATTGATTAAAAATATTGGACCTGGAGGATTGTGTTTTATTTCTAATATCAAATTCCCTGTTGAAAGAGAAGTTGTTTTGCAATTTACGACAGAATTGATGGAAAAAGAAGTTAAAGTATATGGGAGCCCAGTATGGGTTGAAGAAGTGGATAAAAATCTTTACGAATACGGTGTTGAATATACATTAGGTGAAAATGATCGTGATGAATTGATAAAGGCTTTGAATCAAGTTTCAGTAAAGATGAAAAATAATATTATGTTTGCCGATGGCAGTTTTATTTCAGGTTCCTTCAATAAATATTTCAGTTAAGTAGAAAGAGGACGTTTCGTAAATGGAGAAAAACACAAATACATTAAAAGGGGATTAAAATGAAAAAAATAGGAATTGCTCTAGGCGGTGGTGGGAGTAGAGGTTTTGCACATCTTGGAGTATTAAAAGCATTGGAAGAAAAAGAAATTAGACCAGATATTATATCTGGCACCAGTGCAGGTGCTATTGTTGGATCGCTCCTTGCATCGGGTAAAACACCCCATGAGATTGTGGAAATAATGAAAGAAATTCAAATAACAGATATTGCAAAAATAAGATTCCCTATCAATAGCGGTGTCTAACCTTCTTACGGGAGTAGTGGAGTATATTCATGAAGGGGATGTATCACTAGTAGTTCAAGCATCCGCTTCAATTCCCATTTTATTTTCTCCTGTTGAAATAGGATAACAGCTTTATGTAGATGGAGGGTTGTTAGATAATGTTCCCGTAAGACCATTGATTGGAAAATGTGACATTATTATTGCTGTGGATATTAGGCCTATAGAGAAAATAGAAAAAATCGAAGGTGTCCCAGAAATAATTGTTAGAACATTTCAAATGAGTGTTGGCATACAAAAGGATATTAAAGAAAGTTGTGATTTAGTGATACAATTGGATGAACTTTCAGGCTATAACATTTTAGACACACATCACAATGAAGATATTTTTGAACTGGGCTATAACTATGTAAAGAATCTAGACGTTTCCAAAATTAGAAAAATGATTGGATAATTTCACCTGAAGTTAAGAAATCAATCCCAAAAGCCATGGGGTCATAAATAAGAGGTTAAGCCCAAAAGCAAAACCTCAAAATTTATTAATCCCAGTTTATATCATTGTTTTGGTACATCTCTATTTTTTTGATTGAACCATATTTTTCATAACGTCTATGATCTTGTCTATGTCCTCAGTAGATACGCCATAGTTGGTAACAAAGCGATATTCACCATCTTCAATACCGTTTATTTTAATTTTTTCGTTCATCAGACCCTCAATAAGTGCTGATTCACCTATGACGGACTCGTCCAGGGTGAAAAACACCATATTTATATCTAACCGGTCCTTAAGGACATGACAGGACTCGATTTCTTCGAGGCGATGAGCCAAATAGCGGGCATTCTTGTGATCTTGGTCCAGTCTGGCAGCCATATCTGTTAATGCAATCATTCCTGCGGCTGCAAGAATTCCAGCTTGGCGAAGTCCGCCACCCATTAATTTTCTATTTTTACGTGCTTTATTGATAAAAACGCTACTACCTACCACGATGGATCCAACGGGTGCACATAAGCCTTTAGAAAGGCAGACATTCACGGAGTCTCCATAGGCCGCAAGCTCTTTCACATCTACCCCAAGAGCAACGGCAGCATTAAATAAGCGTGCGCCATCCAGATGAACAGGAATATTTCTGGATTTACCTAACTGGTACACGGCCTTCATATTTTCCATGGAAACAGCAGTTCCGGATGAATGGGCATTTTCCATACAAATCAACCCGGTATTGGGGAAATGAATGTCCACATCACGAATCATCTTCTCCAGTTTTTCAACATCTACATGTCCTAAATGCGTTGGAAAAGAACGTGTTTGTACACCTGAGAGTACTGCCGCACCCCCAACTTCGTGCATGAGAATATGACATTCTTCGCCTAATAGTATTTCATCACCTCTTTGAGTATGAGACATAATGGCTACTTGATTTCCGAAAGTTCCAGATGGGACAAAAAGCGCAGCTTCTTTTCCTAATATCTCACTTGCTAATGCTTCCAATCGGTTTACTGTTGGGTCATCACCATAAACATCATCCCCCACTTCCGCACGAGCCATGGCTTCGCGCATAGCCTCTGTAGGGTGTGTCACCGTATCACTTCTTAGGTCAATCCACATGATATATAGTCTCCTTTCAAAACACTCACAATTATTCAGCTTACAAAAATAGTGTACTATGATTTATGAAATCGTGCAATATGGGTGCAATTTATCTCCTTGCAGAATGACAGATACTTCCGTATAATGTTCTTAGAGATGTTTTTCAAAGGGGATGAAATATTTATCGATTAATAAACCAGTTTTGGCAATTTAAATTGTTGGACTGGTTTTTGTTTTTTATATTTTGTTATTACATATATTTGAGGTGTGAAATGAAAAGAAAACAAGAATTTTTCAAAGGCTGCCTTATAGGTGGCGCTATAGGGGATGCTTTGGGCTGGCCAGTTGAATTTTTGCAGCTAAATGAAATCAGACAAAGATTTGGTGAAGAGGGTATTTCAGATTTGATTTTACCCGTGTCCGAAAAAGCAGAAGTAACAGATGACACACAAATGACCATTTTTACTGCTGAAGGCATTCTCCGAGCTGAAACCAGAGAAAACCGAAAGGGCATCTGCCACCCGCCATCAGTTGTTTTTTACGCTTATCAAAGATGGCTACTGACGCAAGGATATCCTAAGGTTGAAGAGTACCAATGGATTTATAATGGCTGGATGATGGATGTTAAAGAACTACACGCCAGGAGAGGACCCGGAAAAACCTGTTTGTCCGCTCTTTTAAGCAGAAACCAAGGCACCCTAACAGAACCCATCAATAACAGTAAAGGCTGTGGCGGAATCATGCGCGTTGCGCCAGCAGGCTTGTTTTATAGAAAAGAAATTGCCTTTCAAATGGCAGCTGAGTTTGCTGCTCTGACCCATGGGCACCCATCAGGATACTTATCAGCAGGGGCCCTTGCCTATATCATAGCGTCTATTATAGAAGGTCAAGAGATTGAAACCGCAGTTAAAAATACACTAACAGAGCTAAAGGCCCACAAAGGGCATGAAGAATGCACCCAAAGCTTGAAGCTTTCTTTAGAACTATACAGCAGTGATCTTTCTGATGTAGAAGCCCTCTCCCTTCTTGGTGAAGGTTGGGTTGGAGAAGAAGCATTGGGCATATCCACCTACTGCGCACTAAAGCATCGAGATGATTTCAAAAAGGCATTAATCGCTGCCGTCAACCACAACGGAGACAGCGACAGCACCGGTGCCATTACAGGAAATATCTTAGGAGCCTATTTGGGATTCTCCAAGATCCCAACAGACTGGATTGAGAAAATAGAACTAAAGGATGCGCTGATTCAGGTAGCAGATGATTTAATTATTGGACATGAAGAAGGACCGGAATGGTGGGAAAGATATCCGGGACACTAGATTATAATTTAGGATTAATGGGCAGTTGAAAATCTGGTTAAGGCCTAAAGCGTGTTATTATCTTTTAATTCTTTTATAGCATTTTTCACAGCTAATTTGATGATAAAATATAATATGATTGCTGGAATAGCAAGAAATAGTGGTATCAAAATCACATTAAGAACACTGGATTCCATCTTGGTTGTCCCTCCTATCAAGTAAAATAACAGTACATAAATCACTTTTCAAGTATAGCAGAGATTTTTAGGATTATCCAGTTTGGGATAGATAAGAGATAAAAGATAAGAGTTAAGGAAGGATTTTGTACCAAAATCTCTGATTCCAAGAAACGAGCTTTGTAGGGGCTGGTCCCGTGCCTGCCCGTAGGAATAAATATAATATTCTCTCCATTCCAAAGGATCATTTGAAAAAAATTGGATTGAATCTTTATAAAAAAACTAACGCTTCCATTCGGCGTCCATGCCTCAGTGGTCGCTAATCCAACGTCCTTTTGGATTTACGTTTTTTTACTTCATCTTCAATCTCAATTTTCTTAGTCAAACGATCATAGTCAGTCGAGAATACTATATTTATCCCTGCGAAGGAAAAGGTTGATTTTGTTATACAAAATCTCCATTCTTCAAGATATCAAAAATAATTTCCACATGTTTCATTAGTAGGGGCTGGTCCCGTGCCTGCCCGTGAACAAAGGCGGGAAGCGAGAAGAATCTTAAAGATATTGAAAGTAGGATTCATTCCCATTGAACATTGGATTGAATTGCATTAAACCTGAATTATTCTAGGGGCTGCCATCTGCAGTCGTAGTAGACAATCCCATAAGGAGGAAATGATGGCTACAAGTATAGAATTTATTGAATATGTATGTGAACAAATTGAGGATATGGGGGTTGTAACCTATAAAAAGATGTTTGGAGAATATATGGTCTATGTAAATGCCAAACCGATTTTACTTGTTTGTGATAATACGGTATATGTTAAAATGCTGGAATGCATTCAAGAGAAAATGAAAAATGAAGAAACGGGCAACCCTTATCCTAGCGCCAAAACGCATTATATTTTGGATATTGATAATGTTGAACTTAGTAAAGAGGTAGTAAAAATTCTCGAGTCTGTTACTCCTGTTCCAAAACCAAGGAAGAAAAAAGAAAAGAAATAGCAGGAGTATTCTCTCCATTCCCATGGATCATTTGAAGAGAATTGGATTGAATCTTTATAAAAAAACTAACGCTTCCATTCGGCGTCCATGCCTCAATGGTTGCTAATCCAACGTCCTGTTGGATTTACGTTTTTTTACTTCATCTTCAATCTCAACTTCCTAGTCAAATGACCAAAGTCAGTCGAGAACACTATATTTATCCCTGCGAAGGAAAAGGTTGATTTTGTTGTACAAAATCTCCATTCTTCAAGATATCAAAAATAATTTCCACATGTTTCATTTGTAGGGGCTGGTCCCGTGCCTGCCCGTAAATAGAGGCGAGAAGCGAGAATAACATGGTTGAAATCTAAGAATGAAAGTTTAATGATGCAGTTATAACTGCATCAACTCCAATGATGCAGTTATAACTGCATCATTTATTGATTTAGGATAATATTTATGCTAATGTATAATTAAGGTAATAAGGAGGGGATTAAGATGTATTTTGCGATTGTAGGCGATATTATTAAATCAAAACAATTACAGAAACGTGCAGAATTACAAAATAAAATAAGTATAACGCTAAATGAGATAAACTCTAAATACAGTAGTGTTATTGCAGCAAATTTTATAATTACATTAGGGGATGAGTTTCAGGGATTAATGACATCTCCTGAATTTATTATTGATGCGATTGAAAAGATCAAGTATGAGATATACCCGGTTAATGCTCGATTTGGAGTAGGGATTGGGGGGATTGATACAGCCATAAATAAAAATATGGCAATTGGAGCAGATGGGCCAGCTTTTCACTATGCTCGAAACATGATTAATGAAATTAAATTAAATGAAAAAGGAAAAATGAGTGATAGCACTCATATTAAAATTTATGCTGAGGAAAAAAAATCAATAGTGGACCTTATCAACAGTAATTTAACTTTGTGTTCTTTTATCGAAAACAAATGGACTAAAAAACAACGAGATTTAATTCAAGAGAGCATTAAGGAGAATAGAAGTCAAAGAGTAATTGCTGCAGAGTATAATCTTGCTCAATCAAGTGTTCAACGCAGGCTTAAAACAGCAGGATTTTATGATTATATTAATACAAAGAAAGTTATAAAAAGAATCATGATTAAGGAATGGGGGTGAGATGTTGCTTAATACGGTAATACTTGTAGGTCTAATTGGACATGTCATAGGGGATTTTTATTTGCAGTCTGATGGATTGGCAAATGATAAAAATGAAAAAATAGGACATCTCCTTCTTCATACACTTATATACTTCATCCCTTTCGCAATATTTTTTTTATTGGCCAAGAAAACGCTAGATCTCGGGATATTATTCATTTTATTCTGGGGAACACACCTGGTTTTTGATTTAATAAAGTTTGCAATTTGTAATTCTGATTATTATAAAAAATTTCCAGAAAAACAGTTAGAAAAAGAAAGAGTATTATACATATCTGATCAGGGGCTACACATTTTATCTATTGTAGTTATCAGTGTAATTTTTGTTAAACTTGGACATTCTATTGAATTTCTATTTAGCATTAGAGAATTTATTGAATATATAGATATAAATATAATATTAGTTTCTAAGTGGATATTATTGTTATTATGTATTTATAAACCTTCTAATGTTTCATTTGTAAAGATGTTTTCAGAGTATAAACCTAATAAGGTTCATATTACACAGGCGGATAATGACACATGTATTCAAGTGAATAATAAAAAGGCTGGAGCAATAATTGGGTTCCTAGAAAGAATACTGATAGTTATTCTTATTCACGTTGGTCAATATCCTGTAATTGGTTTAATACTAACCGCTAAATCAATAGCAAGATATGATAGTATTGTGAAGGATCAAGAATTTGCAGAATACTATCTAATAGGTACTCTTACCAGCGTATTGCTGGCAATTCTATTTTATTTGGGAATATTTATTGGTTTATAGAAAAACTAACGCTTCCATTCACGTCCGTACCCGTATAGAGGCGAGAAATGTGAGCTGAGAAACGGAAAAAAAATTAGGAGTTGAAGTCATGAAATGTAATGAATGTAAATCAAATGAAGCTACTATACATATAGCAAATGTCGGAGAGTTCTGCTTGAACTGCCATAATGATTTTATGGCAGATTTGAATGGTGTTAATAGGATGAATGATTTTTCAAGGATTATATCAGTCTATGATGCCCATGGCATTATGCATCAGTTTGATATTTCAAATAGACTTATGCCAGGTTTTTCTATATGGCAAGCAGAAGAAATCGAGGGTAATTATCAGTTTGAGGTATTCGTAAAGCCGGAAGATAATCAGGCAGTCGCAATCGAACATTTGCATCAGAAGATATTGACTGGACTAGGATATAAAACGCTCACACTTATGTCGGATAGGTATTTTGTAGATAATGCAATTCACATTGATAAAGAGCAATATAGCCTTAATGACGTTGGTACATGTAGGATTCAACATACTGAAGAAGATAATGAAGTTTGCTTGGTTATAGATGGCAAGAATATTCCTTTACATGATTTTGGACAGGCGCTCACAGCATTTGAGGGTTTTAATATGGATTTTCAGATAAGGCAACAGTCCCAAGAGGTCCTTGGAAAAAATATGATACTAAGGCCAATAAGTATTCATGAGGATGTTATCATAGAGCATTTTGAGAAGACATTGGGATGGTTTTTAGAGCGTGGGTTTTTAAGCTACAAGCTGGCAAATGCTTGTGAAGAAGCTTTGTCTGAAAGAATAGATGAATTGAAGTTGCTTTGTGAGTATGGTAATAAAGAAAAGGCAGTTGAAGTCGGAAATAGAATGAAGAAACGGCTGATATCTATTGATAATGACATAGATGATTTTCCAGATTATCTTTTGAATAGGATTGACCAAATGATTGGAATTGTATAATAATATTTAGAATTACCAACTTTCGAAATTCCTAACAAGTTATATCCCTCTTTTAAAAAGAAAATATCACAATTAACTAATGAAGAAGATTGTTGAGAGAATAGGGAAATAGAGGTGAGAGGCGAAACGGGAAGCGGGAAGAATGGGTGCATTTGATAAGTAAAAAGTATATCAGGAGGGAATTAAATGATAGATGTAGTTGGAGCTTTGATAACCAATGATCGTGATGAAATACTTATCACCTGAGAATTGAGAATTTTTCTTGTCTTTGCGAGCGAAGCGCGGCAATCTCACTAATTGAGATTTTTTATTTTATATTATTAATTGGCAAAATCCACCTTATAATTGATGATAGGGATTAGATATTATAACAAAGGGGATGAATAAAGAATATTGGTATATTATTGTAAAAATGATAAACTTCAAATAAGGAGGTGCTTTGTATGATTATAGATTTTGATAGTATTGTTGATAGGATTGTGAATGCCACAAAACTTGAGAAAATTGTTTTGTTTGGATCATATGCATATGGCAAACCTGATAAAGATAGCGATATTGATTTGCTGATTATAAAAAATACAGAATTACCTTTTAATAAGAGAGCGCATGAAATAAGAAAAAGTTTAAGGGGAATAGGTGTACCTATTGACTTGATTGTATATACACCTGAAGAAATTGAAAAATGGAAAGACACAAAGCATTCTTTCATAAAGGAAGTTCAAGAAAAGGGAGAGGTGTTATATGAAGATAAGGAAACACACACTTGTAAGATGGAATTCTAACGCTTCCATTCGGCGTCCATGCCTCAGTGGTCGCTAATCCAACGTCCTGTTGGATTTACGTTTTTTCACTTCATCTTCAATCTCAATTTCTTTAGTCAAATGACCAAAGTCAGTCGAGAACACTATATTTATCCCTGCGAAGGAAAAGGTTGATTTTGTTGTACAAAATCTCCATTCTTCAAGATATCAAAAATAATTTCTACATGTTTCATTAAGGTAACAGGAAAACATGGTGTTATAGCCAGAAAACCTTAAGGCTATCCATGTGATAAAAGTTAAAAAGAAGTATACATCAAATTATGTATAACTTTTTTCAATAATGGTATATAATTATTATAAACAAACGAAAATTAAAGAAAAAGAATGATACACTTACGCAAAATACATATTTAAAGGAAAGCGAATATGAATCAGGAAGAAAAGTACAATTATTGGCTTGAAACTTCTGAGTATGACATTTGGGAAGATATCCTTCGTTTAAGAACAAAATATCTCAATTAATTAATAAAGAAGAAGCAAAGAAAATTCTGTCTGAATCAAAGGAGGTTTTCAAATGGTTGAAGTCTCTGAAAAAGTAAATCAAATTATAGCAGACTATATTAATGATCTCGGTAAACATATAAAAATAGACAGAGCGTTTTTGTATGGCTCTTATGCCAGAGGGAACTATAATGAGTTCAGCGATCTGGATATTGCTATTTTTTCGGACAGCTTTGAAGAATATTCTTTTGTGGAAGCTGTAGCTTTTCTTTTTTCCAAAGCCAGAAAATATAAAGAAATTTGTATTGAACCTATTGCTTTTGCAGCATCAGATCTCCAAAAAGATAACCCTTTTATAAAAGAGATAATTACAACTGGCAAAGAGATTAAATTACAATAATATGGATTGATTGGAGTATTGCAAGCGAGTAGAAAATATATAACCACTCTGATTTAAACAGGGTGGTTTTTTTATAACGTTTTGTATACAGATAGCAGATAGTTGGGAGGAAATATATGATAGATGTAGTTGGAGCTCTTATAACCAATGATCGTGATGAAATACTGATTGCCCGAAGAAAAGAAGGCAAACACCTGGCAGGCTGTTGGGAGTTCCCAGGTGGTAAGATTGAAAAGGGAGAAACTCCAGAAGATTGCCTTAAGCGGGAATTGAAAGAAGAAATGAACCTGGATATTGAGGTTCTGGATTATTATGATGGTAATGAGCATGAATATGAAGACTTCACCATTAACCTTATGATCTATTCAGCAAGGATCATAGGTGGGGAGATGAAGTTGATGGATCATGATAGGGTGGAATGGGTTAAGAGGAGTGAGATGAGGAAGTATGGGTTTACGCCTGCGGATGTGGTGATTGTTGAGAGGATAGTAAATCAATTGAGAATTGAAAATTGAAAATGAAAAAAAGAAGTTTTAAATTGTTTTAAATTGTTTGTAGGGACTGCCATTGTAGTCCAGGTCAGGGGTGACACATTTAAATAATATATAATAAATAAAGAGGGAATGCTGTATGGAAGACAATTATTTCTATAAGAAGGAAGTTGATTGGTCAACACTAAATCAAGGAATCAGTATACCAGTTACTTTGCAATTGGAAGTATATAATAATATTAAGCAGAAACTTCTCGGGCCCAGAACCCCTCCTGTCTTGTAAAAAATTTGCTAACAAAACTAACCATAACCGTTATCTACTATCTATTATCTGTTATTTTTGTTTAGCTTCCCCTTTCTTTGTTCTCTTTCTCAGAAGAAACAAGATAACCTGACAAATATATTGTTTGTATACAAAATTTATCTTATAATTAATCTTAAGGATAAGGGTGAAGAATTAATAATGTTGGGGGTAAGGATATGAAAAGTTGGTAGAACCAGTTTGACAATATAGTGTTGTTGGACTGGTTTTTGTTTTCAATAAAACAAAGTATTCAAAAAGAACGCCCAAAAATGACATGCATGATATTATTATAACAAGGAAGCTTATTTGTATTCTTGAAACAAAGAAACTTAATGGCGATATCACGATCAACAATCAGGGTGAGTTTATTGGAACTTTCAAGAATAGCAATGGTAAGTTCATCAGATGTATTCACCCATTTATTAGAATCAAAGGCATGTAAGATTTTAAAGGACATGCATATTAAAGGAGAAAATAGCCATGTACCAAGGAATCTACGAACAGCTTATCAATCAAGAACTCCATGATAAAATAAACAACCTTGAAAATATGCTTATTCAAAAACAACCACTTGATGAAGAAGAGGCTTTTCTTGTGCTATCAACCTATGTAGAGGAAGTGGTGAGGAAAGCCCTTCGCTTTATTCGAGAAGATAAACGAAAGGAACGAAAAGATAAGAGAAACCTCATTTATCAGATTGAACTGTGTAATCACGTGATCGCTCTCTTATCTGACCAGCTAGAAGAAGCAACTTTTAAAAGATATCAGATTTTTGAAACCTCTGAGATATTGTTGGCTATTTACTCAAACTTGAATTCTGTTTATAGTCTTGATGGTAATAAAACGATTCCAGTACGTCCAATTACTTCTATAGCCACCAGTTCTCTCTTTACAGGATCAACGAAGGAACCAGAATTGGTTTCTGAATTGAAAAAAGAGATTGCATCTTCCGATCGTATCGATATGTTAGTTTCTTTTGTAAAGTGGAGCGGTTTGAGATTAATATATGATGAGTTTGTTAACTTTGTCCAGAAGCCCAATTGTAAAATTCGTATCATTACCACCTGCTATATGGGGGCTACTGATTTTGGTGCAATTGATAAGCTCGCCCAGTTAGACAATGTTGAGATTAAGATTTCCTATGATACGGCCCATACAAGGCTCCATGCAAAATCTTATCTTTTCCAGCGGGACACGGGATTTACAACGGCATATATTGGATCCTCCAACATGTCAAATGCAGCGATGACCAGTGGTCTTGAGTGGAATCTAAAAGTGACTGAAAAAGATTCCTTTGAAGTCGTTCGTAAATTTCATGCTACATTTGAGAGTTATTGGGCAAGTTATGATTTTGAGACGTATCATGCCCATAATGAAAGTGATCAGAAAAAATTAAAAGATGCATTGTTAAGAGAAAAGCAGGGGACATATGGTAAAAATCAAATAGATATGCTACCCATATTTGACATTCGTCCGTATGCATACCAACAGGAGATTTTAGATAATCTCAAGGCAGAGCGTGAAATATTTCACAAATATAAAAACCTAGTCATTGCGGCAACTGGTGTTGGAAAGACCATTATTGCTGCTTTTGATTTTAAAGACTTTTATAAGAAGAATCCAGGTGCAAGATTACTATTTGTTGCTCATCGTGAAGAAATACTAACTCAGAGTATTCTTAAGTTTCGAGCAATTTTAAAGGAGCCTAACTTTGGTGAATTGTTAACGGGTAATCATACCCCAAGTAATCTAGATCATTTATTTGTGACGATTCAATCACTTAATAGTAATAGGTTGATTTCAAAGATCACCAAGGATTTCTACAGTTTCATAATAGTCGACGAGTTTCACCACTCAGCTGCAACTTCCTATCAGCAACTGCTTGATTATTTTGAACCCCAGATACTACTTGGATTAACTGCGACTCCGGAAAGGATGGATGGTAAGAATATTCTGGAGAGATTTGATGACCGAATTGCTTCAGAGATGAGACTACCTGAAGCGATTGATCACAAATTACTCGTTCCTTTCCACTATTTTTGTGTAACGGATGACATTGATTTATCAACACTAAAATGGACAAGCTTAGGTTATCAACCGAGTGATTTAAGTCATATCTTCTTGATGTACCACAAAAATAGAGTCAAAACTATTTTAAATAGTATGGAGCGTTATTTGGCGGATATTAAACAGGTAAAAGGATTAGGTTTTTGCGTTAGTGTAGAGCATGCCAATGCGATGGCAGACGCATTTAATCAGAATAATATTCCATCCATTTCTGTAACCGGACAAACCGATAGGAAGATTAGGGAATCAGCAAAGAGTGAGTTAGTTTCAGGGGATATTAAAATGATTTTTACGGTGGATGTCTATAATGAAGGTATTGATATACCTGAGATTAATACTGTATTGTTCCTCCGACCGACAGCTAGTTTGACAGTATTTTTGCAACAGTTAGGGCGTGGCTTGAGGCATTCAGATGATAAAGAATGCTTAACAGTTCTTGATTATGTTGGAAGGGCCCATGAAAAGTATAATTATGAAGAAAGATTTCGCGCCTTACTTCATAAATCAAAGCATTCAATAAGGGAAGGTCTTGAAAATGAGGTGCTAAGTTTGCCCAGGGGTTGTCATATTAAGATGGAAAAACTGGCAAAAGAATATATTCTACAGAACATTAAGAATGCTCTAATCAACAAGGCAACAATTGTAAGCCGAATTAGGACCTTCAGTATAGAAACAAATCAGGAATTGGACTTATATAACTTTCTAAAATATTATCATATGGATATAATTGATTTCTATGGTAAACAAGGCAATCGTAGTCTATATACGATGATGTGTTTAGCAGTAGGTAAGACCCAAGAAAAAGGCTATGGTATGGAGCTTGTAAAACGATATAAGAACCTATTTTTCATTGATAGTAAACGGATTCTAACGCAGGCTATTGACTTTTTCGAGGGTAAAACAGACAAGATAAAAGAGAAAAAGATTGAGGCAATGATCTATTATAGTTTCTATTTGAAGGAACCTGAAAAAGAGAATTTCTC
Source organism: Clostridia bacterium (assembly GCA_016278615.1). Classification (GTDB taxonomy): domain Bacteria; phylum Bacillota; class Clostridia; order Peptostreptococcales; family JAAYPU01; genus Soudan-22. The sequence goes on from JADQBM010000070.1 coordinate 33,139, forward strand.
AGGATTCGATGACGCTTTAGAAAGGTTAAGACTTAATCCAATTCATTGTAAAGAGATTATTGATATTTTTAAATATCAATATGAAAGAATTCAGTTTGTTGATGCCCATCAGGATATGAATATTGATACCCCACTCGACGTTCACTGCACCTATACGACTAATCAGATTTTAGCAGGAATTGGGTATTATAATGAAAACCAAATGCCAGAATTTAGAGAGGGGGTACTGCATCTTAAGAGTGATAAAACAGATGTTTTCTTTATTACGTTAAATAAAAGTGATAAGGAGTTTTCGGAAGCGACAATGTATGAAGACTACCCGATCAATGAGTTTCTTTTTCACTGGCAAAGTCAGAATAAAACGTCAAATACAAGTAACACAGCCCTAAGGTATATAAACCATGAAAATAGCAATCATGATATTTTGCTTTTTGTTAGAGATACTAAGAAGCATCAAGGATTTACTAGTCCCTTTATATTCTTAGGAAAAGCCCACTACGTCAAACACCAAGGATCTTCTCCGGTGAGCTTCGTTTGGCGCCTTGAAAAAGAAATGCCAGCTAGGTTCTTAGAAGACCAGTTGAGCTTGGCTAAATAGTTTGAAGGAGTAAACCATGAAGCACAATGTTCGGTGGAGTTAAATATTGTAATATTAAAAACGGCTTCTGAGGGGTAGTTATGGACGAAAGGATAAAGAAAGTAATTTTTAATTTGCAGCGTAACAACATGGCTGGATACTTTGTTAAGAACAAAGTTGAATTGCTTCAATTATTGGATACGTTGATGAAAAATGGTGAAAAGGTTGGATGCGGAGATTCCGTAACCTTAGAGGAAACGGGTGTATTTGATTTTGTTCGAAGTAAAGACTTTGATTTTTATGACAAGCATCGGTTCGGGCTGACATCGGATGAAAAGCGTGCAATCTACTTGAAAAATTTCGAGGCTGATACGTTTTTAACTGGTACTAATGCCATTACGCTTGATGGAAAGCTATTCAACATTGATGGCAATGGGAGTCGCGTTGCTCCTATGTTATACGGGCCAAAGCAGGTGATCGTTGTAGTCGGTATCAATAAATTGGTAGATACCGTGGATGCTGCAGTCTGTCGTGCAAGGCAGATAGCAGCACCTTTAGATGCAAAACGGCTCAAAAAGGATACGCCCTGTACGAAGCTGGATAAATGCATCGATTGCAGACACGAACAGAGGATTTGTAATGACTTTGTTCTTATTACGGGACAGTTTGTCAAGGATAGAGTAAAGGTAATTATTGTAGATCAAGCATATGGATTTTAAAATCAGTAAAGATGACTTGAGGAAAGCGGTAGGGACGTAAAAGAGACAAAGCAGTTTGAACTATGCCTTGATAAGATATTTCAAAAAAAAACATGCCCGTTCTTTTAATTTCTTTGATATAATAACCCTTGTTCAGAATGGGAGGTGTTCGTTTGAATACATCTGTTGCGGTTATTTGTTTAGCAATGTTTTTAGGAGGGTTATTTTTCATCATATTATGGAGGAAAGATACCAGAATTCAGGAATTAGAATAAAAAATAATTTTTGCTGACTATTTTGACAAATGAATGGAAAATTAAGTGAGATAAAAACATAGTGAATAGATTTGTTAGAAACCAAAAATAAAGGGGAAAAGAATATGGCTGCAAGAGAAATATTATTGTTAGGACATGAGAGCTTATATAAAACATGTAAAGAGATTTCAAAGAGCGAGATCAATAAGGCGAATCAAATAGTAGAGGATTTACATGATACAATGATCAACTTCAGAGAAAAACATGGTTATGGGCGTGCAATTGCAGCACCACAAATTA
>JADQBM010000087.1 GCA_016278615.1 Clostridia bacterium
GCTTGGTGGTGTGAGAGGTCGGTCATTCAATTAATGAATGACCTCCTACTCGATCTAAAAATCAAAGGAGGAACAACAAAAATGAAAAATCTATTAAGAAACCGCACCGTCATTGGGGTAGCATGTATCGTGCTATCCCTTATTATTTGCTTTGGATTGACGCCACTATACAATGGTGCGCTTAATGCCAAAACAGAAATCATTAGAGTCACAAAAGACATCGGTAAAGGGGAATTGATCACCGCTGCCATGGTTCAGAAAGTGGAAGTTGGTAAATTCAATTTGCCGGATTCAGTACTGAAGGATCAGGTAAATGTTGTTGGAAATTATGCCAAGGCAGACTTTTCAAAAGGGGATTATTTCTTGTCATCAAAGGTGTCAGACACACCACTTGTCAATTATGAGTACCTGTACGATTTTGATGGCAAAGAGAGAGCAATTTCAGTCAGCATTAAAAGCTTAGCAGCAGGACTTTCAGGGAAGCTGGAGCAAGGGGACATTGTGTCGCTGTACGTTTCTGACTATGGTGAAGCAAAAGAAACGATTAACCCACCAGAGCTTCAATATGTTCAAGTCCTTGCGGTGACAGCGGCAACTGGACTTGACACATCGGAGTATCAAGAAAATCAAGGTAATGCCATTGAAGATGAAAAGGAATTGCCTTCAACCATTACGTTAAAGGTATCACCTGAGCAAGCGAAACTTCTTGCTGAACTTGAAGTGAAGGGTAAAATTCATGTCGTGTTTGTCTACCGAGGGAGCCAAGAAAATGCACAAAAATTCCTGGATGAGCAAGCCAAAGTACTTGATTCAACCGATGTAAAGGCTACTGAAGAATCCGTTGATGCTATGAATTTCCAAGTCGAAATGAATGAATCATCAAATATTTCAGAAGAAAATCCGAGCTTACCACAGATTGAAAATGATGAGCAAAACGAAGAGGGGGTGGAATACCATGAATAAGATCATTGCGATTTGGGGAAATCCCAACAGTGGCAAGACGGCTTTAAGCATAAAACTAGCGATTGAGTTATCTAGGCAGAAAAAGAATGTGATCTTAATTCATTCTGATTATATAACTCCGGCAATTAGTACAGTTCTTCCTTTAAAGGATACTAAGGACCAGTCACTAGGCAATTTGTTGTCATCCGTTCAAATTACTCAAGATGAGATTTTGAAGAAGTGCATGACGCTGGATAAGAATGATTACTTGAGTATAATGGGCTATCTTCATGGCGAGAATGAAAGAACCTATGCCAAGTATGGTAAAGAGAATATTGTTGATTTTTTTATACTGCTTAAGCATTTAGCAGATCATATCATCATTGATTGCTGCAGTATGGTGACACAGGATATTTTATCAAGAACAGCATTGGAACTTTCAGATCAAGTCATTCGGTTAATTACGCCAGATCTTAAAGCCATCAGCTATTTTGATTCAATATTACCTTTAGTTGCCGAGCGTAAGTTTAATCTTCAAAATCATGTCAAAGTACTTTCCAATGTAAAACCTGATATGCCAAAAGATGTGGTCAGCAATAAGTTCGGTGGTATTTCAAAAGAATTGGTCTACACTGAAGAACTTGAAAGGCAGTTTTATGAGGGAAGGCTGTTTGAACACTTAATGGAGAAGAAAAGTGCTGCTTATCTTAACATGATTGAAGAACTAATTGCTGGCATTATTGGTGAAGATGAATCAATGCAGCAGAAGACAACTAAGGGAAGTCTATTGAAAGGACTATGGAAAAGAGGTGGTAAAGATCATGAATAATATCCTATTTGAATCAGCGCAAAACATTCGAGACTTCTCTGATATTCTCCATGAAGTACAGGAATACATTTCAGGCAAGTATGCCATGTTGATTACCGATGATGGTGAACGTCAAAAGGAACAGGTCATGGCTTATATCACGAAATACCTAATGGATTATTCCCTTGCTGTTGAGGACTTAAGCCTAGATGAATTGGTAAAGAAGCTCTACACAGAGATGGCAGAGTATTCGTTCTTAACGAAATATCTGTATCGAAATGACATTGAGGAAATCAACATCAATTCATGGCAGGACATCAAGGTCACTTACTCAAATGGCGAGATTCTGCCAACAAATGAACACTTTAGTTCTCCAACTCATGCTATTGACGTGATTAGGCGACTCTTGCACGAAAGTGGCATGATCTTGGACAGCTCCCAACCCATTGTGGTGGGGCATTTATCCGAAAGAATCAGAATTACCGTTTTAGGGCAAGGCGTTATTGATAATCATGTTGGTGTTGCCGTGTCCGTTCGTATCGTCAATCCAAAGAAATTAGTAAAAGAAGACTTTATCAAGCATCAAACTGCCAACAGCGAGATGCTTGATTTTTTAAGTTTAGCTCATCGTTATGGAGAGAGTATGTGTCTTACCGGTGCCACATCCAGTGGAAAAACCACTTTAATGAGCTGGATCTTGTCTACTTTGCCAGACAATAAGCGTATCTATACCATTGAAAACGGCACAAGGGAATTCAATCTCGTTAAGAAGAACGAAAAAGGCGAAGTTATGAACAACATTATCCACACTGTTACAAGGCTCAGTGATGATCCTAAGCAGAATATCAGCATGGTTAAGCTTTTGGAAACCGGACTTACTGTGAATCCAGACTATATCTGTGTAGCAGAGATGAAATCAGAAGAAGCCTTCTTTGCTCAAGAAGCTGCCCGAACAGGTCATGGCGTGACAACTACCATTCATGCCAGCTCCTGTATTGCCACGTACTATCGAATGGTGACGTTATGTAAGCAGCGTTATGATATGGATGAAAGGACTCTGTACAATTTGGTTACAGAAGCGTTCCCTATCGTAGCCTTTTGCAAAAGACTTGAAGATAATTCAAGACACATCATGGAAATCACAGAATGTGTTATTGAACCCGATGGCAGTCGGAATATACGGACGCTTTATAAGTTCAATGTCACTGATAACAAAGTGATTGATGGCAAAATTAAAATCATGGGTGATTATGAAAAGGTCAGTACAATATCGGATACCATGCAAAAGCGCTTGCTTGAAAATGGGATGCCTAAGCATTTGCTGGACCAAATGACTGGAGGTGATGCTGTATGCGTATAATGCAAATTATTGCCTTCTTTGGATTTGTAGCGGGAGCGTTTCAAATATTCGAGATACACCCCAAAGAGCTGATAGAAAGTTTAAAAGGCAATAAGGCAATCAAGAAAGAACCTCTTAAAAAACAGATCAAACGAATCACTTCAACGAAAAAACAAAAAGGCATTAAGAAACTGATCAGTGAATCCAAAGAGATTCTCATAGCAACAAATAGGGAAAATGGCTTTTCAACCTTAAGCCTATTATCCTTTGCGTTGATGGTTGGTGGGGCTTTTGTAGCCATCGCCATGAATAATGTGCTTCTCATTCCTGTTTTGGCAATCGGATTTTCCTTAATGCCATTTTGGTATGTGAAATTGACGGCGACAAAATGGAAGAAGGAACTTAACAACGAACTGGAAACAGCATTATCAGTCATCACGACATCATATATGCGAAGCGAGAGCATCATCACAGCCATTGAAGAGAATATCAATTATATCAATCCGCCAGTTTATAATGTATTCAAGGCTTTTTTATTGCAGACAAAACTGATTAACGCAAACATCAAAATGGCGCTTGAAAACCTTAAACCAAGGATAGAAAGCGCAGTGTTTCATGACTGGGTAGATGCGGTGATTGACTGCCAAGAAGACAAGAACTTGAAGAGTACACTTACACCAATAGTTACTAAGTTGTCCGATATGCGAATTGTCTCAGCGGAACTAGACTATCAGCTTTATGAGCCGCTAAAAGAATTCATTACCATGGCATTACTGTTAATTGGGAATATTCCACTCATGTATTTCTTGAATAGGGACTGGTTCAATACGCTGATGTTTACGGGGATTGGGAAAGCGGTTTTGGCGGTGTGTGGTGTAGTTCTGTTTATTTCAATGGCAGCCGTGGTCAATTTGTCAAAACCGGTGGAATACAAGCGATAGAAGGGAGGTTTTACAGATGTATCAAATTTTAATACTATTTGCATTACTGTTTTCAATGGGAAGTTATTTCATAGTCGCTGATCTGCTGAAACTTCCCACAAACAGATCAACCAAAGTTATCATGGTCGTTGACCGAAGAGAGAAGAAGAAAACAAGGAACTTTGAAGTAAGCATCAATGAACTTGCCATGAAAGCGTCCAAGTGGATCAAGCTTACGGACTATCAGAGGCGTAGACTTCAAGCATCCTTAAAATCAGCGGACGTTAAACTTTCACCAGAAACCTATATTGCAAGAGCATGGATTAAAGCTGGACTCGCCTTGGCGTTTATTGTTCCGGCTTTATTTATTTTCCCCATACTTACACCGGTCATTCTGTTTCTTTCAGTAGCCATTTATTTCAAAGAAGTCAAAAGTGCCGAGGATGCAGTTAAGAAGCGAAAAGAAGACATTGAGTTCGAACTTCCAAGATTCGTCTCAACACTAACACAGGAACTAAAGGCTAGCCGAAATGTTCTAAATATCCTTGAAACATATAAACAAAATGCCGGAGACAGTTTTAAGAAAGAGCTTGAAATTACAGTAGCAGATATGAGGTCTGGAAGTTATGAATCGGCATTAACACGATTTGAAATACGTATTGGAAGTCCAAAGTTATCGGATGTCATTAGAGGACTTATCGGCGTTCTTCGTGGTGATGATGGTGTGGTTTATTTTCAGATGCTGGCTCATGACTTAAAGCAATTGGAACTGCAAAGACTTAAAACCATTGCCATGAAGAGACCAGGTAAAATCCGAAAGTATTCCTTTGCCATGCTCTTTTGCTTTCTGCTCATGTATTTGTCCGTTATGTTCGTTGAGATTGTAAAGGCATTAGGAAATATGTTCTAAGGGGGTGATAGATTGAAACGCATATTAAAGTGCAATAAGGGTGAAAGTTATATCGATACGGTAGTCATCGTGTTGGTAGTTATGCTAGTCATTGCCTTAGTGATGAAAGTTTTTCCAGTGTTTATTGTGAAGAATGATCTCAATATATTTGCCTATGAACTGGTGAGGGTTGCCGAAATTGAAGGGCGAATAGGCAGTGAAACCACTGTTAAGACCAATGAATTGAAAGCAACTTTAGGAATTGACCCAACCATAACATGGTCAAGAACAGGCAGAATTCAACTTAATGAAGAGTTCACTTTGACTGTAACACAAGTCGTAGATATTGGATTCTTTGAATTCGGTTCATTCCCAATTACACTGACAGCCAAGGCAAGTGGCAGATCGGAGGTGTATCACAAAAAATGAGAAATCCACTGAAGAACAATGATGGGAATGCTGCGCTTTGGGCATGTATTGTGGTACTGTGTCTCATGCTCGTATTTGCAGGCATCAGCGAATACTTAAGACTTTTAACCATTACGAGAGGTGTTCGAGACGCTGTTCAAGCATCTGTTATTGCTGTTGCTACACAAAATTATGATGATGTCTATAATGGTTTAAGAGAAGGCTATTCCGGAGGATACAGACTTAGTGAATCCGGGAATTGGACAGCTCAAGTCGATGAAGGGGCAGTGTTTTTTCAACTGAGTGAGCTCCTAGGATTGACTAATGGTGAGAAAATAAAAAACTCAGTGGCTGAATATGCCATTAGGGGTTTAGACATTAACTTACTCAATACACCTTTTGCTCCGAGTAACAATCAAAAGAAATTCGAAGCAGAAGTACTGCTAAACCTTGAAGTTCCTGTTTCGTTTGGATGGCGTCATCTATCACCACTTGAACTACAAATGAAAGTAAAAGCTGGATACACACCAAAATTTTGATGAAGGCTGGACAATTTAAAAAGTTAGTGCGATAATATGTATATAGACAACATGTGTAAAATATACATGTCATAAAACGGAGATGAACATAATGAAGAAAAATCTTAATGAACCTTCACTTTATATACTATTATCACTTAACAGACAACCATTAAATGGCTACGCCATCACAAGAGAAGTCATGAGAATCACTGATGGAAGGCTTGAGATCAAGACAGGAACGATGTATCCAACATTAAATTCACTGTCCAAACAAGGATACATGGAGCTCTTAGATATTGAAAATCCTGAGCGCAACAAAAAGACATATCAAATAACTGACAAAGGCAGAAAAGCAATTGAAGATGAAATGAACATTCTTGAAAGAATGTTATTAGAGATTAAAACTGAACTCAAGGGAGGTCCAGAGTTATGAAAAAGATAACTGTAAAAAAACAAAGAACATTAGTGATTGCAGCGTTATTGATTGTGACGTTTGTATTAGTTGGCGGCATCTATATGGTAAATAATCAACAAAATCCGACAAATGATTTACAGGCGAATGAAGCAAACGATGACGTTCAGGTTGAAGCGATTGAAGTACCTGAATCTAATGCAAACAGTGATTCGAAAGTACAGGAAGAAACCATAGATGAACCTATGCCGGTTGAGCCAGAAAAACCAGTGAGTACATCACCAAGTCACACGCCTCAAACAACAGATAATATAGAAAACACAGATAAAGTACCAGAGTACAGTGAAGAAGAAACAAGCTATACCTCAGAAGAGCTTGTTGAGGAAGAAAAGCCAGTGGCTACTGAAACAAATGAAGAAAGCAATCTGGTGCCTGACTCACAAAATCCATTTCTGCAACCCAATATCCCAAGTAACGGTGATGGTGGGGAAATGAAGGGTTCTGATTATTACCAAGATGGTGTTTCAGCTGGTGAGGGAGACAAATTTTAAAATATGAATAATGCGATAAGGCAGTTTTAATATGAAGCTGTCTTTTTTTATTACAAAGGAGCGTGGTTTACGAATGTATAGAAGAATCATAACTTTAGTTTTGGCATTGATTTTTGTCATCTCTTCGTTTTCTGTGTATGCTGATGACAACGCAGATACAGGCGAAGGAGATACAAACAATGCCTTGAAAGACAAAGGTTTTTACAGAGGCAGCGAATATATGTACAAAGTATCCGTATACGTGGGGCTCTCTGACACCGTTGATAAACACAGCAATATAAGTTCAGATTGGCGAATGATTGGGCGTGATCCTATTTATGTTAAACCTTCATCAATTACGTTACCGAGTAATGTAATTGGAAGTACAGGTAATAAAATAGAGTACCAACAAGGTCAATCGCTATCCCCGATTAAGATAACACAGTATATTACCGATAACCCTCCACCAATCCCAATTATAAACGGTGGAAGTATTACCTCAGTTAAATCATATTTCGGTGATACAGCTACACTGAATATGTTGCTTAACAATTATGCCAGTCAACAAGGTGTCGCAAGAGAAGCATTGGTCTCCAATACCACCTTCACAATTGATGATAAAACAAAAAAATACCCGGCAAAAGACATTTTACCGGTGAAGGTGGATGGTGTTTATCAAAATAAGGTGCCATGGCTGATTATTTATGAGCCAGTCATCATTTCATACTTAAAAGACAGAACAACTATATTGGCATTTACAGCCACGGAATATGCCTTAGCTCAAAAGCTAGGGTATTTTAATTTCAAGTCAGGATCTGATGGGCAGTATATAGCAGGGATGACTCACTCCAATTTGCCGAATTCTATTTTTTTAGAAGAAAGCTGGTTTGGATTCCCTGTAACTGGTGCATTGCCACAAAAAGTTTATTGGTCTGAAGACAGAATCATTGCAGGCGGAGGGTGGGGAATGCGCATACTCAAGGCCAATTCGGTAGAAGTAATCGAAAACAATACTCAGTACGATTATGAGTATCGAGTGGATACAGATGTCATTACTTCCGTAAGAATTTATGCCAGCGCAGACATTACACCAGACGATCGTCATAAAAGTGAAGAAGCGTATAATAACCCTAAAAAGAACACAGCGACCATCACTATGGCAGCCAATGGATACAGTAAGAGTACAGAGGCAGTCATTCCAAGCGGAGGTTCCGAACTTGTCTGGTTCAAATGGCATACACCATCATCACCAGGTATGGTTGAAATAAATGTATCTGTGTCAGGAAACAGTGCTGCTAAGATTGATGGCACAAGTCGATCGGCAAAGCTCATTGGTAAAGTCGTAGACTTAAGCAAGAATCCACCGCCAAATCCAACCGCCAACGATCGGAATGACAATTTTACAATTCCAAGCCTTCCACAAAAATCAGACAAAACTACTGCAAATTGGGGCGTATACAGCTGCAACTGGATACCGAACTGGGTTTGGCATCCGAAATGGGAATGGGAAAGCAATTGGGTTAAAAAGTACTATACTTATCATCATAGTGGTGGTTGCAAAGAAGATGGCAGTTGCCCAGGACATAGAAGATCAAGATGGGTAGATCAAGGGAAATGGGTTGATAATGGTCATTGGGTAGACGAAGGGCATTGGGAATACGATTATACCAGCTACTATACATCCCTTAGTGCCTCGATGAATTTGGATCCAGACAGCAAAGTACCAACTTCTATTGAGAATACCATGAAATCGGGTTATGGAGTCAGTATCGATGTCAATTCCAGTACAAACACGAATGCTCCGAGTAGTCATATCACCTACGCTCAAAATGTTATTACCTACTTTCCTGAATTTAAGTATGACACCTATTGGCGTGTGTTAGATCGCATTGGCTATGGACATTTTAATTTTAAAGAAAACAAATACTCGACTTATAACAGCAGGGTTCATTTTATTCCAATTTGGTATCCGGATGGCAATTATACTGTTTACGCAGAATTGATTGATCTTTGGACACCTGATGGCATGTTGAGGATTAACCTTAATGATGAGGTGAACATCCAAGGAAACCTCTATGATGACTGGCACATTGGCCCAAAGTAGGAGGGGTTTAAATGGCATTAGATCCAGCAACACTAAAAATAATTGCAAAAGCAGCTGCAAGCGCAGCCACCGACGAAAGAGCAAGACGGGTTATTCTGATAGCCTGTCTTGTTCCTTTTATTGCACTACTATTGGTATTGGCATCCCCCTTTGCTATCTTTTTTGCTTCGATAGGAGGTGGAACTGCTGATGCTACTGTATCGATTGGGGATACGATGAACTCGTTAAAAGTAGAATTTGCTCAAAAGCTTCAAAGTGAACAAGATGACTCGGCTGCTGATGAAATCAGGCTGATCGTAATGGGCAGTGAAGATAATTCGTTGATTGATAACACATCGGATGTTCTAGCTGTCTTTTCAACTAAATACAATGCAAACGATGAAGATGCTCAGCAAATGGTAATCCTAGATGATAAGCAGGTCGAAAACCTGAAAAAAGTTTATTGGGACATGAACAGACTTTACTCTGAATACGAAAGCAAATCAGAAACTATAACTTACACCACGGTCGATGATGAGGGTAATGCCATTCCTGAAACAAAAACCATAACAAGAGTCATTAAAACCATCTATGTCGATTGCCTTTCGGCAGAAGAAATGGCGATGGGTTACGGTTTCAGTGAAAAGCAGAATATCATCCTTCAGGAAATGAAGAAGAGTGGTTTGGGGCTATTAGCGATAAGTAATGAAAAAATGTTTTTATCGCAAGAAGAGATAGAAACTATTAAATCTTATATCCCAATAGGTGTTACGATCAAAGGAGATAGAATCGTTGAAATAGCTAAAAGTTTAGAAGGAAAAGTCCATTACTTTTGGGGTGGTAAAAGCGCAGCTGTTGGTTGGGATAGTCGTTGGGGGACAAATATGGAAGTTACATCGCTGGGAAGTCCAACGACAGGAACGTTTAGACCATTTGGACTTGATTGCTCAGGTTTCATAAGTTGGGTGTTCACTAATATGGGACTCCCTATAGAAACGATTGGTCATGGCACTACAGCTCAGTGGAATGCATCAACAAGCATACAAATGAGCGAGGTAAAATCCGGAGATCTTGCGTTCTTAGCAGCCCCAGGAACGAGAAAAGTCAATCATATTGGTATTGTCGTGGGTAAATACGATGACGGACAGATCTTGGTTATTCATTGCTCATCAGGTGCCAATAACGTGACTATATCAACAGCAGAAAGCATTGGATTTCTATATTACAGAAGACCAGCGGTTTTAATTAACTAGACGATAGGAGGTTTAACATGAATCCAGTATTACCTAGTATCATGATTATTCTATGTGCTATTGCGGGAGCAATAGCCTTTTTCTTTTTAAAGAAAAACAATCACCCCCAAAATGAACAATTGAGTCAGCAACAAATAACAGCTAATGAATTTGTTAATGTAAAAGACATTTTTGACCGATTCTTATATACGAGGGATGGTCAAATAATTGTATATATTAAAATCAATCCCATAAGTATTGATTTGTTTTCTGACAACGAAAAGGAGTTGATTTGCAAGGTGCTTACAGCAGAATTATCGAGTATTCAAAAACCTTTTAAGTTCTTAGCTGTTTCTAGACCAGTTGACATTACGCCATTGGTGAATGAATATACCAGTATATTGTCAGAAACTACAGATCAAAAGCAAAAAGAATTACTGAGAAATGAAATCATGGAAATCAGTAATTTTGCTACAAGTGGAGAGGTCATTGAAAGAAACTTCTTTATTATGCTGTGGGATAAATATAGAGAAGGCATTGAACCGGAACTGATCAAGGAATGTAAAGAGATGATACTTAAATTTGAAAGTGCTAACATCAGATGTGATATAATCAAAGAGCAAGAGATTGTAAGATTATGTAATTTGGTGAATAATCCAGCGTATACATGCTTATAAGTATAAGAGTTTATAACAGCCATACCTTTTAAGTATATCGAACTAATCTTAAGCATTGAAAGAGCAGTGATTTGTGGTACAATGGTAATTGTAAGAATCTGTTTATAAGAAAGGAGAAAACATCGTGCCATCTGGAGAAATGCTGATTAAACTATTTGAGAATTTCAAAAATCAAGATGAAGAAGGATTTGCAAAAATTGCATTTGAGATTATTGAAGAAGAACAGAAAAAGAATCACTTCTTACTTGCTGATAAATTAAGAAGAGCCATGTTTTCTTCTACAAATACTATAAATAAAACACCAAAGTATATAAATGCTTTAGGAAATTTGCCAAGAGATAAAGACAATAACATGAATCTGGTTGATATCAAGTATTCTGATAAAGAGGAAACAGATATAATACTAAATGCTGATATACATGAAAAACTCAGTAGTGTAGTATTAGAAAACCAAAAAAGTGAAGTGTTAAGAAGTTATGGGCTTAGGCCTAAGAGGAAACTTTTGTTTTGTGGTCCTCCTGGATGCGGGAAGACACTAAGTGCAGAAGTCTTGTCTAATATGTTAAATTTACCAATACTCTATACACGTTTTGATAGCGTTGTATCAAGTTATTTAGGAGAGACCGCAACTAATTTATCTAAGATATTCAATTTTGCTGAGAACGGCAGCTGGGTACTCTTTTTTGATGAGTTTGATGCAATTGGTAAAAGTAGGGATAATCATGAGGAACATGGAGAATTAAAACGAGTAGTAAATACATTTCTTCAACTTATGGATAACTTTGAGTCTGAATCAATAATTATTGCTGCTACTAATTATGAAAAAATAATTGACCATGCTTTGTGGCGCAGGTTTGATGAAGTTATTTATTTCGATAAGCCTTCAGAAAAAGAAATTATAAAAATGTTAGAGTTTAAATTTAGAACATTTAAGCATCAACTGAAATTTGATGGATTAGTTAAAGACCTGGTTGGATTTTCTTTTGCGGACATTGAAAGAATATGTCAAGAAAGCATTAAAAAAGCTATTTTGAATAACGTAAGAATAGTGGATGCAGATGTGTTTAAAGAAGTATTGAAAAAAGAAAAAGAGAGACAGAGTTTAATATCAAAATTTTCAGAATAGATTTTAGGGGGGTGAGGGAAAGTGGAACATTTAAAATTTACAAAAATTGAAATAGATGAAATTCAGAGACGAAAAGGAAACTTTAATCCTCAGAACTTTAAAAAAGATCACGAGGAACATGGTAATGTTCTGAATTATTCTGTTACGAATATAATAGAACAAAGTAAACAGACTTCTGATAAATTCCATTTTTCACCCCATTTGATTTTAAAAGTAGAACTTGAAGAAAAAGCGATGCTATCAGAAGGAGTTAAAGACAAGTTATTAACTTTTGGCTTAAAAGTTATTGATGAAGAGTCAAAGGAACTAATGGTACTCTTTGCGGACAATATTGATATTCCTGAATTTTTATCAGGTTTAGAAAAATATAAAAATGGTGAGATCGCAACGAAACATGTAGTACATAGAGATTTATTTAATATAATTAAATCTGTGTCACCTTGGAGTTCAGTTGATAGAACTCAAAACTTGCGTATTTCTGATTTAAAAGAGTACTATGATGTATATCTGTGGATATTCGACACATATTCTGAGAATCTTGAGAAAACCAATGAATTCAAAGGTGAATTGCAATCACACAATATCAGAATTTGCGATTCTTATGTGAGTACTTCTGTTGTTGTCATTAGAATACACGCAACACTACCTGAATTAGACATCGTAAAGGAAAATTTTTTAGTTTACCAAATTCAAAATATTCCTGAGTATTCAATAATTAGATGCAAAGCTATAGAAGAAAAGTCAATAAGTATTAGTGATATTGAATTCGATAATAGTGAATTAGATCCAGATACTTCACCGAGTATTTGTGTAATTGATAGTGGAATTTTTAAAGGGCATCCGCTATTACAAGGGGTTATTGGTGATTCCAAAGTATTTATGGGGGCTAGTGGTTTCGATGATCATGATAATGATGGGCATGGAACTATGGTTGCCTCAATTTGTGCTTATGGAGATGTTTCATCGGATAGATTGTATAAACCAGAAATATACATAATGAATGCGAAGGTTCATGATGGAGAATATACTAGTGGATTTGATCTATGTATTTCAGAACTTAGAGAAAATGGAATAAATCTATCCTTTGAACAACAACTTCTAATTGGTGATATTTACGATAGAAAATATGATTTAGATGTAATTATGACCAATTCTGATTTTGATGGGGTTACGCACGAAAGAAGAAGATTTATTCAAGTTGTTATCTCTAGATATATGGGTATTTATGAAAAACTGATACCCAATCAAATGAAAGAAATTGTAGAGTATTTTTATAGTAATTATGGCTGTAGGGTATACAATCTATCACAAGGTGACAAAAATCAAATATTTAGTGGTGGGAAGCCTAATGCCTGGTCATGTGTGTTGGACGAACTACAGCATGAATATGATGTTTTATTTGTGATTTCTGCAGGAAATTACTTTCCGGAAGAGGACATGCAGCCAGAAGACATTCAATCGAACTATCCAGAGTATCTTTTGAAATCTAGTAAAGTCTACATTATTGAGCCGGCTAATTCTACATTATCATTAACTGTGGGGAGTTTGGCTATTAATGATCTCCCCGTTGTGTATAAGGATGAGAATATAACCCCATTCCCAATTACCAAGAAGAATGAATTATCGACCTTTTCTAGGATTGGATATGGTAGTAATAAATCAATTAAACCAGAATTATTGTATTATGGCGGTGACAGTCATATTGACAATACCTTTGAAATGAAATATTCACAATTTCCTAATCGAGGGTTAAGTATATTAGGTTTTAATAATAAAATAACCGGAAGTATCTTCAAATTTGATTTTGGAAGTAGTTTTGCAGCACCTTATATATCACATTTGGCTGCTAAAATCATGAATAAATATCCGACCTTGTCGATGAATGCGGTTAAAGCGTTGTTAGCATATTCAGCCAATGTACCTAAAGGGATTAATGATAGATTTTCTTCGTTGTTTGACACATTAGACCCTAAGAGTGTTTCTGATAGATTTCAAAGGAACCATCAAGGGGAAATAATTTTTGACAAGAAGCGTGTCTTACGCTTTACTGCTGGATATGGTTTACCAAATGTTGATCGAATATTAGAATCTCATAATAATCGGGTCGTTTTATATTCAGATATAGTAAGTGATGAGGACAAATTATCTAGCGATACGTTTCATATTTATGAATTACCTGTATTTCCTGAATTTAGAGCTGCTAAGGGAACAAAAATTATAGAAATTGCTCTGGCGTATAATCCGGAAGTAAGAAAGACTAGAATGGATTATTTAGGAACAATTTTGAATTTTGAACTAATAAGAGGGAAATCATTTGAAGAGGTTTATCAAGTTTATGCTACCCAAAATGGAAAATCTGAAGAAGACAAACTGGAATTGTTCGACAAGAAATTCCGATGTGATTGTAAAATAATTGGAAAAGAAATAAGGAATAAAGGAACTTTGCAGAAAATGAGGTTTGAATTCTCTTCTAAAGCGAATGATTATGGTGATAATTATTATATTGTAGTGAATTCGGTTAAGAAATGGTCTAATAAAAAGCAAGGTTATGCACTGGTTGTATCACTTGAGACAAATGAAGAAATCGAACTTTATCAGAGAGTTAAAACTAGAGTTGAACAGCCTGTAAGAAAAAGAATTAGAACGTAGTAAGGCGTATTATTTAAATGTGTTTAGTTTGAGTTCACACAAGTTTTGTGTGGATTTTTTTTACTTAAAAAGAGAAATTTATATGAATCAACTTATTAGAACAGTATTAGGGAGGATTAAGTTAATGAATTACAGAAAAATGCAAAGTCAGCTAGTTAATAATGCACTGTTAAACATCATCACCCCAATAGGCCTCGAGCTCAAAAGAAACAGCCTAATCATAGGTGAAAATACCGGAAGAATCTATGGTATCGTCAAATACCCGCAAAAAGTCGATTATGGATGGCTTGCTAAGATAACCAATATCCCCGGAACAGTAGTTGGTATTACTTTTGTTCCAATAGATAACGGTGAATTTATCTCTGGCTTATCAAAAAGTGTTATCCAAAATCGAAGTGCAGCAGAAACAGCTAAAGATCCATTGGTTAGGCAGAGGGCAGAAAGAGCTGCTATGGATGGTGAAAAAATTATGCTGCAAATAGACCAGATGGGTGAAACTGTCGGAACGATGATTATATCCATTATGGCTATGGCAAGAGAAGAATCAACTTTTCAAAAGATCTGTAGGAAGTCTGAAAGTGTTATTGCTACCAGTAAATGCAAAACAAGAATCATGGCAAACCTACAAGAACAATCATTTAAAAGTGTATCACCATACTATACCCTCGATGAAGCGATCAGTGAAGTCCTGAAAAGGATTATTCCAATGAGTAGCTTTGTTGGGGGTTTTCCTTTTTCGTCATCGGGTTACAATGACGGGACAGGCTATTACTTTGGGCGAGATATTGCTGGCGGTCTTGTTGTCCTTGATCCATGGAAGCGTGGCAATGACAGAACCAATACCAACTTCACAATAATGGGTGTAGCTGGCGTAGGGAAAAGTACCGTGGTTAAGCACATTGCCCTTTCAGAATACATGAAAGGAACTAAAATCATATTTATTGACCCGGAATCGGAATATAAGGAACTGACAAAAGCATTAGATGGCGATTGGATCAATGCCGGAGGAGGAAGCAATGGTAAAATCAATCCATTGCAGATAAGACCTACACCAGTTGATGATGACGACAAGTTTTACAAAGATGTAGGCAACGGCATGGGAGACATGGCAATCTACATAAAGAATCTTGAAATCTTCTATAGTCTGTACTTGCCATCCTTAACAGATAAGCAAAAGGCAATACTCAAAAACGAAATCATTGAGCTTTATCATAACTTCGGAATCACATGGGATACTGATATTAATCAGTTAGGCAACGAAGATTTTCCAGTCTTCGCTGACCTATATGAGTTGATAAAAAAGAAGGCTGATGAAGTAAACGAGAATGAACAAAATTCGAGTTTCAATGAATATGCAGACCTGGCGTTACTATTACAAGATATTGCTCTTGGTAGTGACGCTTTTTTATGGAATGGGAAAACCACCATCAAAACCAACACACGTTGCATTTGTTTGGATACCCATGATCTTCAAAACACCAGTGACAACATAAAAAGAACGCAGTATTTCAATATTTTGACATGGTGCTGGCAAGAAATGAGCATGGATCGAACAGAACCGGTACTACTGATCTGTGATGAAAGCTATTTGATGATTGATCCTAATGTGCCACAGTCTTTAGTGTTTCTCAGAAATGTTGAAAAGAGAGCAAGGAAATACGAAGCAGGGGTAGCCATCATATCCCATTCTGTTGTCGATTTCTTAGATCCAAAAATCAAACTTTATGGACAAGCCTTATTAGATATTCCTGCCTATAAGATATTAATGGGATGTGATGGTATGAACTTAATTGAAACAAAGAAACTCTATAATTTGACAGATGCAGAAGAACAGCTTTTAGCTCAGAAGAAAAGAGGAAATGCCCTTGTTATGATTGGTTCAAAAAGGCTGCATGTTAACTTTCAAATTCCAGACTATAAATTCCAGTTCATGGGCAAAGCCGGAGGAAGATAGGAGAGTGATTTCTTTGAAAAAGAAACTGGTTATTGAATTAATGATTTATATAGTGATTGTCGTAATAGGGATAATTATGTTGTTTGTTTATGAGCCTAAAGAAGTAAAAATTATATTGCCGCAGGACTTTCAAATAGAGCAGGAATGGGGTGACAAGGATGCTGTTATACCTATCGAGTAATGAAAATGTCAACACTTTTGATTTTCTTTATGATGAACATGGAATTATCATAAAAAAATTATCCGGAAGTTTTTCCTTCAAACAATTTGTCATCTACGACATACGAAGTTTAAATCATTACAATTACGTAGCCATAGATTTAAAAGCACTTAAAGACTTAGACATCGATATTATAGAGGCTATAAATGCTTTCAAAAAGATGTACTCATCTAGATTAATCTTTTATATTGAGGACATAAAACATCATGAAAAACTGATTGTTAAGCTTATTGATGAAGGTGTCTATAATATCGTTGCCTCAGATGAAGTGAATGAATTAAAAGCTGAAATTCTGAAAGCAATCAGTGATTTAGGGATTAGTAAAAGAGAAATACAGTCAAAACTATCCCAGGAAAAAGATTTCGATGCAATTCAATACTCGACATGTACATTTGTAAAAAACAACATAAGAATCGCTGTCACAGGGACTCAGAATAGAGTTGGTACTACAACTATGGCGATTAATTTTGCTAATTATCTTGCAAATAATGGAGCTAAAGTATGTTATATAGAAGCCAATAAGCAAAAGCATTTAAATGAATTACCGGAATTCTATCAAGGTATGACAGTAAAAGAAGACAGCATTATATATAACGGAGTAAAATATCTTTCTTTACATGCAGAGTGCCATGATGATTTCGATTTCATCATATACGATATGGGCATTGCAACTCATAAAGTCATTAGTGCCATTAGTAAAAATTGTGATGCAGTCGTCTTATGCACTACAGGAAAACCATATGAATTAAAGCAATTTGAACAAGTAAAAAAATTAATGAACATAGATACAACAAAACATTTATTTTCCTTTATAGCAGAATCGGATAAAACAAAATTGGAGAAGCGATATGGTAAAGTATATTTTTCAAACTATACACCCGATTATTTTGACGGTGATGTCAATGAAATGATTTGGGAAGATGTATTAAACCCCTTTATAAAAAGATAAGTTAGAGGAGGTCACAAGATGACGAATAAAGGTAAATTAATCGAAAAGGTATATGCAACAGATTTGAGCCAGCGAGCGACGCTGGTTATTTTTTATTTGATTTATCGTGCAGATCAGGAGAATACATGCTTTCCAAGTATTAAGAATATTGCAAAAGAATGTAATATCAGTACCAGAACTGTCCAAAGAGCACTAAATGATTTAGAAGAAGCTGGCTTTCTAATTCGTGAAAGCCGGTTTCATAAACAAGGAGGACAACGATCCAATTTGTATCGAATAATAATAATTGATGATAATCAGGAACAGAATCTTGAATTGATTAAACTAGATAAGGATATAGAAAATCAAGATGAAGATAATATATCTGATTTTAATGAGAATAGTAATTCGGAATATGCAACCCATCCCACAGAAAAAGATAGGAAAACACATATGAGTTCAGATTTTGAGCAGGTGGACTTTACTTCATACTCTGTTATAGGAAATGTACAAAGACAACTGTCAGGGACCCTATGTCACGATGGCATCCCTTGAATTATACACTCGAATATATAGGGATATTGATAAAAAAGTATGTTTTAAAATTATGTTATTACTGTCAATTATAAAAAGAAATAAAACATTATCATTATTGGCATGATCTGCTAAAAGTGATATATATGGAAGCTTAACTCACATACTCTTGTGATTTGTTTTGAGATTATGACATAAACAGTTGAGTAATTGAGTGATAAAGAGTATAATAACAAGTAGATTGATAAGCAAATTTAGATACGCTTAAAGTGAGGGATTGCAATGAAAATAAGCTATAAAAAGCTCTGGTTTAAATTGGTTGAGCTAGATATGAAAAAAAGTGAACTTAGAAAACTTACAGGACTATCAGCAGGGACAATAACAAGGCTCAATAAAAATGAGCCAGTTTCTATTACAGTCTTGCTTTCAATTTGTGAGGCACTGAATTGCGATATAGGAGATATTTGTTCTGCAATTCCAGAAGATGAATCCTGATTATTGGACAGAAGATAAAATATAATAAAGATTACGATAGGAGTGAACTGGATGGATGTAACGTTCCCTTATAACGGAAGCTTAACTGCTGAACAGTTCCTTTTTTATGAAATAAGGATTGTGTCAAAACTGTTTTTAGAAAAATTAACAGTTGAAGAGATTATTGAAATAGTAAAAAAGGATAATTTGTTTCAATATCCAACAGAAAGACAAATTTCAAGGCTGACTAGAGCTTGCTATAAAAGATTGGTAGCTTTAGAAAATGAAAAGTTGGTGAGAGAATTGGCAAATGCACCTACAGATATTGCTAAGCAAATAAATTTGTATGCAATGATGCGATATAATCGACTGGTTTGGGAATTTATGATTAATGTGATTGGTGAAAAATTTAGATTACAAGACTATTCTTTAACCAGAAAAGATGTCAACTTATTTTTCATCAGATTACAAGAGCAAAACGACGATGTTGCATCATGGAGTGAAAAAACAATTGCTAAAATTAAACAAGTATTGATAAAAGTTCTTGTTGATACAGAGTTTTTAGATCATATTAAATCAGAAGTTCTAAATCCTGTTTTTCTATTTGAAGAACTTGAGACAGAGATTAAAGAAAATAATGATTTTGAAGCATTTCAAGCTTTTAATTGCTTTAAATAGGAGATGGATATGGAAAACATAAAAAAAGAGTTAGATAAAATAAAAGATAGAATATCAGATTCCAATTTTCTTACGAATAAAGGATTAAGCAATGAAGTGGGCATTCATGTTTTTTGTTATTCGCCTAAAAACGAATTAATTGTAAGAGAATATATTGAGATGTTAAAGAATGAAAAAAATACGCCTTATAAAATCATTGAGCAAGATCTTTATGAAATTTTTCTAGAATTACTTGAAGATAAAAGAGTGTTAAATACTGTAGAGTCACTTGAAGAAAAAAAAGGAAAAGATTATTTGCTTACACAATTGCAAAAAATAGCTACCCCAGAAGCATTGATAGAAAAAATGAAATATGAACCACATGAATATGGTGATGTTCTCTTTCTCACGGGAATAGGAAAAATATATCCCTTTATGAGATCTCATAAAATGTTAGATAGTATGCAGCATATATTTTCAGATATTCCAATAGTAATGTTTTACCCTGGAGAATTTAATGGTCGTGGATTAGAACTTTTTAATAAATTTTTTGATGGCAATTATTATAGAGCATTCAGCTTGCTATAACGGAGGGATTTGTGGATGAAGATTCAAAATATGTTTAAAAACGATATTAATCGTGATATTAATGGGGTTATTAAAGTAGCTCAAGATGACGAAAAAAGCCTACATCAGGAATTGAGTGAATATATTATTACAAAAGAACTTAGACGTCACTTTGCTACTTTTTTTGACAATTATACAAAAGCAATAGATCAACCGACGGACAAAATGGGAGTTTGGATTTCTGGCTTTTTTGGAAGTGGTAAGTCACACTTCTTAAAAATGCTATCATACTTACTTACAAATAAAAAAGTGAGTAATCAAAATGCTGTAGATTACTTTGAGAATAAATTCGATGACTCAATGATGTACGCTATGATCAAGAAATCAGTTTCTGTTCCCACTGAGTCAATACTGTTTAACATAGATATTGAGGGTCCTATAAATAAAGATAAAACAGCAGTACTTAGAGTCTTTACTAAGGTATTTTATAATCACTGTGGATATTATGGTGAAGATTTAAAAATAGCAAAACTTGAACGCTTTATTGATAAACAGGGTAAAACTAATGAATTTAGGGAAGTTTTTGAGCAAATCAATGGTGGAAACTGGCTTGAAACCAGAGATTCCTATGCATTTTTTGAAGATGATATTGTAGAGGTTCTTAAAGTTGTGCTCGGAATGAGTGAAACAGCTGCTCGTAATTGGTTTAATAGCGAAGAAAATGGCGATATGAGCATTAAACAATTGGTTACAGAAATTAAAGAATATGTAGATAATAAAGGTAAGAATTTTAGATTATTGTTTATGGTCGATGAGGTAGGCCAATACATTGGTGATGATGGCGATTTAATGATAAATCTACAATCTATTGTTGAAGAATTGGGCGCAAAATGTAGGGGAAAAGTTTGGGTTATGGTAACAAGTCAAGAAGCGATTGACTCCATAGTTAAGATTAGCGGAGATGATTTTTCAAAAATTCAAGGAAGGTTTAACACACGCCTTAGTCTTTCTTCATCTTCAGTTGACGAAGTTATTAAAAAGAGAGTGCTTGCAAAAACAGATGATGCAGAACAATTGCTAGATATGGTCTATGAAAAAGAATATGCGGTTTTGAAAAACTTATTTACATTCAATAATCCAATATTGGATATTAAGGGTTATTCAAATGGGAGTGAATTTACCTCCACATTTCCATTTGTACCGTATCAATTTATTGTTATTCAAAAAGTTTTGGCAGAAATAAGGAAGCATGGTAACTCTGGCAAGCACCTTTCTGGTGGAGAACGTTCTATGCTTTCAGGTTTTCAGGAAGCAGCACAAGAATTTCAATATAAAGATGAAAATGCACTGGTTCCTTTTTATAAATTTTATAATACGGTACATACATTCTTAGAAAGTCCTATTCGTAGGGTTATAGATCGTTGTCAAACAGCAGCTGATAATAATGATGGAATAGAACAAGAAGATGTAAGCGTACTTAAATTACTTTATTTGGTTCGATATATAGATGATATTAAAGCAAATATTAATAATATTGCAATTCTTATGGTAGATGATATTAGGACGGATAAAATAGCATTAAGAGAAAAGATAAAAAATTCATTAGAACGTCTTCTTGTACAAAACTATATTGCTAGAAATGGGGATACTTACGCATTTCTTACAGACGAAGAGCAGGATATTGCTATTGATATAAAAAATACTGTAGTAGATAGTTCTACAATTGTTCAAAGTATTGGGCAAACAATATATAGTGATATTTTTCCAACAAAGAAATACAAGTATAAGAAATATGATTTTGCCTATGATCAATATGTCGATGAAACTTTAATTGGCTCAGCAAGCGGTGGAATGAGATTGCGTATAATTACAGTAGCAAGTGATTATTACAATACTTCTGAGCAAAAATTAATCATGGATTCTCAAATAAATAATGAAGCCATTGTAATCTTATCAAACGAAGCACCTTATTTTGAGGAATTAGAGCAAGCAATGAAAATTCGAAAATATGTGAAGCAAAGAAATATATCTCAGTTACCAGAAAGCATACAAGATATTATCAGAAAAAGACAACAGCAAGCACGTAACTTAGAAGATAGAGCTACAAACTATATAGAAAAGGCTATACTAACAGCTAAATTTTACATTCATGGAGAAAAAATAGAGATTAAATCTGGAAGTGTAAGGGATATTTTAGATGCGGCTCTTAGGAATCTTGTAGAAAGTGTATACAATAAATTAAATATGGTAAATTCCTTTGTAGATAGTGATGCAGACATCCTACAAATATTAAATAGTAAGAGTCATGAGATTGGGATAATAGGAACTGGGACAAATAATGAGTATGCACTAAATGAAATTAGCCAGTGGTTAGAATTACAAAGTCAAAAAATGTTACCTACTTCAATGGGAGATGTTCAAAGAAGATATGGCGCTATTCCTTATGGGTGGAGAGAAATAGATATTGCTGCAATGATTGCCAATTTAATTGCACAGCAAAAAATATCTATTCGTTATGGCGGAGTATTGATATCTAAAGAAGAGCGTAGGTTAGTAGACTATTTACGTAAAAAATCAGAAATAGATAAGGCAAGTGTAACAAGACGTATTGCACCGTCAGAAGATTTGATTAGGAAAAGCGTGGATTTTTTAAGAGAATATCTAGGTGCTATGGATATTCCGACTGATGAAGATGGACTGATTTATTATGTGACAGATACATTTACTAAAAGATTAACACATTACGAAACGCTTATTGAAAGTGAATATAGTCGAGAAAACTATCCTCAAAAAGAAATTGTAGATGAAGCATATAAATTAATGCAAGATATTTTGTCGCAACGAAAAGATAATGTTGCACTTCTAAATCGTATGATACAAAAGCAAGATGCATTATTTGATTCTGCTGAAGTTATGGAAGAGATTGAAACATTTTTTAAAACGCAAAAAGTGATATTTGATTCTGCAAAGAAATTGTTAAAAGATATTCGAACTGAACGGGATTATTATGCAACAGAGATGGAAGCATCTAGTGCAATTAGAGAAATTGCATCAATACTTACTTCACCAAAACCATACCCTCGAATCAAAGAATTATCTGAATTAATGCAAAAATTTAAAATGGTTAGAAATACACTCTTAGAGTTAAAAAGAGAGGAAGTTAATGGAATAATTATTCAATGCATGGGAGATATTCACACTCTAGCTGGTTGGAGCATGCGAGCAGAAGAACATGTTCGAAAATCCGATGATTACTTTAAAAAGAAAAAACAGGAAGTTATAGAATCGGATTCACTTACAGTTTTAGATGCAATGATTACTCAAATGTTGAACTATAAAGATACAATATGCAAACATATAGAATTTACGGTAAATGATGTTCCTGCTATTGATAAAGGCACCAACGTAGATAGAAAGCCTCAAAAAGTTGTAACTGTAAGAAGATATGATATTTGTCCAGTAAAACGGATACAAAATAAAGAAGATATTGATAAATATGTGGAAACAATAAGAGAAAAATTATACGAGGCTTTAGAAGAAAATGATGGAATTCAAATAAACTAGGAGGGGTGAGTAAATGAATAAAACAGTGATACAGAAATTTGCAGTTTGGGCAAGAACAGAATTAATTGAACAAGTTGCTCAAAGGGCATATCAGTATGGAATAGATGAAGATGGTTACGGTGATAAAGATGTCATTGCGATTAATGGACGCATTTTAGCTTCAGATGAATTAAAACAAAGAAAAGAATTGATTGATAAAATTGATAAAAAAGGATATAAGCAAGTTATGGAGGAGGTTGCTTATACTTGGTTTAATCGTTTTATAGCACTTCGATTTATGGAAGTAAATAACTACTTGCCTTCACATATTCGAATTTTTTCAGATTCAAATGGTGAATTTAAGCCTGAAATCTTAAAAGAAGCACTCAGAGTTGAATTAGGAGGAATAGATAAAGCGAAGGTAGAAACTTATATTGAAAATAATCAAACAGAAGATTTATATAGGCATTTACTGTTGACACAATGTAATGCTTTAAATAAAGTTTTGCCAGATACATTTGAAGAAATGGGTGGCTATACGGGACTTTTATTGCCAAATAATATTTTAAAAAGTGAAAGTGTTATAGGGCATTTGGTACAAGATATACCAGAAGAAGATTTTAATATTACGGTGGTAAATGAAGCTGGAAAGCCCAATGGACAAGTTGAAATATTAGGTTGGTTGTATCAACATTATATTTCGGAGCCTAAGGATGTTTTGATAAATGCAAAAAAACAGTACAAAAAAGATGATATTCCTTTTGTTACTCAAATATTTACTTCGGACTGGATTGTAAAATATATTGTTGACAACTCCCTTGGTCGATACTGGATTGAACGAAATCCAGAAAGTAAATTAAGAGAAAAACTTGAGTTTTTTGTTACCCCTAAAAATGGTGAATTTGAGTATATAAATGAAAAAATTAATCCAGAAAATATTACTTTTTTTGATCCTTGTATGGGTAGTGGGCATATTTTAATCTATGCTTTTGATGTTTTTATGGAAATATACAAAGAATGTGGCTATTCAGAAAGGGATGCAGCGCAATCTATAATACAAAACAACTTATTTGGTGTGGATATTGATGAAAGAGCTTATCAATATGCATATTTTGCAGTTATGATGAAAGCAAGAAGCTATGACCGAAGATTTCTTACAAGGAATATTGCGCCCAAGTTATCAATCATTGAAGAAAGCAATGAAATAAAAAGTCATACATTTGAAGGCATTACCTATGATAAGGACTTAGACAAAATCGGTGAATATCTTTGTGATGTTTTTAAAGATGCAAAAGAAATTGGTTCTTTACAAACAGTTGAAAAAGGAGATTATCAAGCTTATTTAGACTATCTTAATAACTGTAAAATGGAAGGACAAATGACTTTTGACAGTGATGACTGGTGCAAAGATACGTTGCCAACTTTAAAAGCTTTAGCAGCACAGGCTGATATTTTAGCACAGAAGTATACAGTTATTTGTACCAATCCACCGTATATGCCAAATAGCAAGATGACAGTAGTGCTTAAGTCGTTTATAGAAGAAAAATACAGTTTATGCAAAAGCGATACTTTTTCAGCTTTTATTTATAGATGTATGGAATATTGTATCAATATGGGATATGTTGGAATGTTGACACCTTTTGTTTGGATGTTTATTTCGAGTTATGAAGATTTAAGAAAAGAGCTTCTAAGTAAAGTTACTTTGATTTCTTTGGTACAATTAGAATATAACTCATTCGAAGCGGCGTGTGTACCTGTATGCACATTTGTTTTTGAAAACAATAAATGCTTAAAACGTGGTGAATATATTAATTTATCTGAATTCAAAGGGATAGATATTCAAGCACCCAAGACAATTGAAGCTATATACAGTGATGATTGTTCGTATAGATTCTCAACATTACAAGAAAAATTTTATAAAATTGAAGGATTTCCAATAGCCTATTGGATTAGTAATAATGTTTTGTCATGTTATGAAAAAGGGATTTCATTAGGGGAAATTTCTGCACCACGAAAGGGAAACTCTACATCGAATAATGAAAAATTTCTTCGGTTATGGTTTGAAGTAGATAAACTTAAAACAAACTATAAGTGTAAAGAAATTATTAGGGAAAATACCCTTGTAAAAAGATGGTTTCCATACAATAAAGGCGGTGGTTATCGGAAATGGTATGGTAACAATGAGTATTTGATTGATTGGTATGACGATGCAGTTGAGATTAGAAATATAAAAACGGCTGTAATTGCAAATTATCAGTATTTCATGAAACCTGGATTGACTTGGTCTACCGTTTCTAGTTCTAATTTTAGTATACGGTATTTTGAAGAAGGTTTCATTTTTGATAATGGAGGATGTTGTATTTTTGATATTGGCGATAATAGAGAATATATTTTATCATTGCTTAATTCGAAAATTTTCAAGTATATTTTTGGGAGTATAAATCAGACCTTAAATTTCCAATCAGGTGAAGTTGCTAAATTTCCTGTGATTTTGGAAACTCAATGTATGATAGATGTTATTGCTAAAAAGAACATAATGATTTCAAGAGAAGATTGGGATAGTTTTGAAACTTCTTGGAATTTCTTAAAGCATCCATTAATAAAAGGTAGTAACATTAGAGAAACATTTGAAATCTGGAAAGAAGAATGTGAAAGCGATTTTAACGAGTTAAAATCCAATGAGGAAGAATTAAATCGAATCTTTATCGAAATTTATGGACTACAGGATGAATTAACTCCAGAGGTTGAAGATAAAGATATTACATTAAAAACAAATACGGCATATCGTTACAAACAAAAAAAGAAGAAAAATAGTGAAAATGAATTTGAACCTGAAGAGGAAATTGTTGAAGCTAAAGAAATTAGAGATCAAAGGTTTTTGCATGACACAGTAACGGAATTTATCTCATATGCTATAGGTTGCATGTTTGGAAGATATTCTCTTGATGTAGAAGGCTTAATCTATGCAGGTGGAGAATGGGACGAAACTATGTACAATTCTATTATTCCAGACAAAGATAATATCATTCCGATTTGTGATGATGAGTATTTTGATGATGATATCACAGGTAGGTTTATTGAATTCGTAAAAACTGTTTATGGTGATAACTCCCTAGAAGAAAATTTAAATTTCATAGCAGATGCATTGGGTGGAAAAGGATCAAGTCGAGAAATTATTAGAAACTATTTTATCAATGACTTTTTCAAAGATCACTGCAATATGTATACCTCAAGAGGTGCAGGTAAAAGACCTATTTATTGGTTGTTTGATAGTGGAAAGAAAAATGGCTTTAAAGCGATTATTTATATGCACCGTTATCAACCTGACTTACTTGCTCGTATGCGTACTGACTATGTCCATGAACAACAAGAACGTTACCGTACAAGACTTACTCATATATTAGATGAACTGAATCATGCGCAAGGAGCAGAAAAAGTTAAATTGACAAAAATTCAAAAGAAAATTCAAGAACAAGTTCTAGAAATTCAAAAATATGAGGAAAAAATACATCATCTTGCAGATAGAAATATTCCTATTGATCTAGATGATGGAGTAAAACATAATTATGAATTATTTGGAGATGTACTTGCCAAGATTAAATAAAAAGGAGGTCAAAACGTGTCAATTGAAAATATACAATATAGTCTTATAGAACGATTTGAAGCTCCTTTGCCTGAATTCTACAAGAGGAGAATAATATTTTGGCAAGATGAGGAGAGGGAATTTGAGTCATTAGTAGATGATTTGAAATTAGACAATGTTAGCATAAAAAAGATAACAGGCGTGAATAATTTTGCTATAAAAAAATTACTAACGGTTGATGATCTGTGTAACAATTATTTAATTTATAGTCCAGTTTCTCATAAAGATATTAGAGATAATTGGTTGTTAGATATTGAGTTGTACAGTGAAGAATTCCGAGCTGATTTTATCTCAATGCAAATGGAGGAGCTTAACATCCAGCCTACCTCAGCAATGAGAAAAACCGTAAAAATGTATTCGAAATTTTTAGACAACAAAGAGCGTAGATTAAAACTTAGAAAAATAGGTAGAGAATATCAAACACCGTTACAATTGCATATTGATATAATGTCGGTACTTTGTGGACTTAATGGCGGATCTGCTCAAGATGTATTGATTGCAGTTTTATCAAATGGATTTGATAAAGAAGAAAATAGTGCGTTAATAAACATAAGGAAATTCGGGAATATAGATGCATTTTGGCAATTGGTTCAAAAATATACAGGGTACATTGAAGAAGAGGGCAAGCCTTTAGAGGAGTTTGCTTCACATCTGTTACTCACTGCAATTTCACAAACTATGAAAAGTAATGTTTTTAAAGGTTTAGAACGATTTATTTCAGAGTCATGTAAAGCGTATTGTTACAGTTTAGTTCATGATTGGCAAATGAGTGACAATAATCATGTACTGCTATCTATTTGTCATACAGTAGAAAATGAACTACAATTGATGAATAGGTTTGAAAAGCCTGAAATTGAGACGCTTTTAACTAGTGATGTTTTTCCTTGTATAAACGAAACTATTCTCAAGCGTTTTTTTGAAGAAATAAATGAGCGTGTTATTAAAACGGAGCTAATATTTAAGACTGTCGAGAACAGGCGTACATCTGCATGGTATAATTTGACATCAGATTATTTTGATTGTTTGTTTTATATAGCCAAAATGCAAGATTTTTATCAGCAATATACAAAAGGTTTTCATATTGTTGAACCTAAAAACATTTGGAAACTATATGTTGATAATTGTTATTTAATGGATAGTTATTATAGACATTTTCATTATGCATTTGAAAATACATTGAAAGACTCAAATCCAGATTTGGAAGACTTGTTGAAACATAACCTTGAATATGTTGAAGGATTATATCAAAATTGGTTCTTAAAGGAACTAACAAGTTCATGGACAAATGCAATCGTTGAGGATTACAATTCAATAGGTTATGTGTCTGAAATAAGTAAACAAAGAGAATTTTATAACAAATATGTTGAGCCTATTTCAAGTAAAAATGGAAGAATATACGTCATCATTTCGGATGCACTTAGATATGAAATTGCTACAGAACTATCGGAAAATTTAAGTAGAACACTAAAGGGCAAGACTACGTTAGATGCAATGCAAGCAACATTTCCATCTATAACGAAATTTGGGATGGCATCATTACTTCCAAACAAAAACATTTCAGTTACTGAAGAAATGGCTGCTTTGGTAGATGGAAATCCAACTGATAGTACAATAAAAAGAAATAAGGTGTTAACAGACAGAAATAAAGATAGTGTTGCAATTCAATATAAAGATTTATTGAAAATGAAGCAGTCAGAACGTCATGAAGCTACGAATGGTAAAGATATAGTGTATATATATCATAATGCTATAGATGCTATTGGAGACAAAGCTCCTACGGAAAACAAAGTTTTTGAGGCTTGCGAAACAGCTATGCAAGAAATTTTTAATACTGTAAGAATCATTGTAAAAGAGCTGAGCGGAACCAATATCATAGTAACCGCAGATCACGGATTCTTATACACCTACAATCCGCTTGAAGAAAGTCAAAAGATAAGCAAATCAAATTTTTTAGGAGAAATATATGAGGTTGGAAGGCGTTATGCATTGACAGATGTGAATACTTCAGCTGAATATTTAATGCCTATAGCACTTGAAAGAGAAATTGATGGAATTTCTTTAAAAGGCTATGCTCCTCAAGATACTATAAGAATCAAAATGTCAGGTGGCGGTGAGAATTTTGTGCATGGTGGAATTTCGCTTCAAGAAATGGTGGTTCCAGTAATTATATATAAACATATGAGAAGTGCATCAAAAAAATATGTAAAGGTAAAGAATGTCGAATTATCCTTATTAAGTGAGAGTAGAAAAGTCTCAAATCTTATTTTTTCATTAGATTTTTATCAAAAAAACCCTATCAGTGAAAAAGTTCAACCATGCACTTATAATATATACATGACCGATGAAGAAGGAATTCCTGTAAGTGACAGACAAATTATTATTGCGGATCGGACGGGTAATAATGCTTCTGAACGTGTTTTTAGAACTAAATTCAACTTAAAGTCAGTTACTTTTGACAAAAATAAAATTTATAGGCTTGTCATTTCAAACGATATTGATGTACCAGAGGAAATAGAATTCCATATAGACATCGCATTCGCAGATGACTTTGGCTTTGATTTATAGGAGGTCAGACCAATGGGTGAATATATGAATGACAACGAAATAATAAATTTAAATGAAGTATTGTACAAAAAACTTAGAGCAAATTTTGATGGAAAGATTGTTCGTAAAGATTTGACGAAATCTATCAAGGAAGGGGCAAATGTACCTGTATATGTATTAGAGTTTTTATTAGGTCAATATTGTAGTTCAGATGACCCTGAAATTGTCGAAGAAGGCGTAAAAAATGTAAAAAAAATACTTGCAGATAATTTTGTCCGTCCTGATGAAGCTCAAAAAGTATTGTCTATTCTACGTGAAAGAGGTAGCTATACTGTAATTGATCGTATTACGGCAAAGCTTAACATTAAACAAGATCGATATGAAGCTGAGTTTTCAAATTTGGGAGTAAAAGAAATACTTCTTGCTCCTGAGTACGTGTCTAAGTACGATAGATTACTTTGTGGGGGTATTTGGTGTATTGTTCAACTTGAATATGAGTTTTTGGAAGAAGATAGGAGAGCAAACCCGATTCGTGTAAGAAAACTGACTCCAATACAGATGCCGCATATTGAATTGGAAGAAATTAAAGAGGCAAGAAAGGAATTTACAAAAGATGAATGGCTTAATATTCTACTTCGTTCTACAGGAATGGAAGCAGATAAGTTTACAGAACGTGAAAAATGGCTTCTCCTTGCTCGTATGATTCCGCTTGTTGAAAACAATTTTAATCTTTGCGAACTCGGTCCACGGAGTACAGGTAAATCGCATATTTACAAAGAGATATCGCCTAATAGCATACTTATATCTGGTGGCCAAACTACAGTAGCCAATTTGTTTTACAATATGGCAAGTAAAACAGTAGGTCTTGTTGGAATGTGGGATTGTGTAGCTTTTGATGAAGTCGCAGGTATTACCTTTAAAGACAAAGACGGGATTCAGATTATGAAAGATTACATGGCATCAGGTTCATTCGCTCGTGGAAAAGAAGAAAAGGCAGCAAGCGCTTCTATGGTTTTTGTAGGTAATGTCAACCAGAGCGTAGAGGTGCTTTTAAAAACGTCACACTTATTTGAACCATTTCCAGAAGCTATGGCTTACGATACAGCTTTTCTTGATCGTATGCATTGTTATGTACCAGGGTGGGAAATTCCTAAATACAGACCAGATTTCTTTACAAACGAATATGGCTTTATTACAGATTATCTTTCAGAATTTATGCGTGAAATGCGTAAAGAACAGTTTAGTGATATAAGTGATAAATATTTTATATTTGGTTCTAATTTGAATCAGCGTGATGTCATTGCAGTCAGAAAAATGATATCAGGTTTTGTAAAGCTTCTATATCCTAATGGAGAATATAAAAAAGAAGAAATTGCTGAAATTATAACATTATCACTTGAGTTAAGACGGCGTGTGAAAGAACAACTTAAAAAAATTGGTGGTATGGAATTTTATGATGTGAATTTCTCCTACATAGATAATGAGACTTTCGAAGAACATTATGTGTCAGTTCCGGAGCAAGGTGGAGGCAAGTTAATTCCAGAAGGCATTAGTAACCCAGGGCATGCGTATACCATATCAAGAGGAAAAACAGGCATGATAGGTGTGTATCGATTGGAAACACAGGTCTTACCGGGTAATGGAAAATTTGAACGCACAGGACTCGGCTCGGATAGAGATGCAAAAGAGGCCACGAATACAGCATTTAACTATTTGAAGGCTAATGGGCATTCGATTAGTAATTCAATTAGCACAACAACAAAAGATTATATTGTTAATTACCAAGATTTAAATGGAATTGGAATCACCAAATATTTAACATTACCAACATTGATTGCAATCACATCGGCAGCACTTAATAAGCCGACATTAAGCAGTCTTGTTGTCTTAGGTGATATCAGCATCAGTGGAACAATCTTAAAAGTAGATGAATTAGCTAGTGTTTTACAAGTGTGCTTAGATAGTGGAGCAAAGAAGGTATTAATACCTATTACATCTGCAACTGAAATAGGTACAGTTCCAGCAGACTTGATGGGAGCATTTAGTTTAATATTCTATTCAACGCCGCAGGAAGCGGTGTTTAAAGCGTTAGGAGTAGAGTAGAGGGGGACAACCATGATTTTATCTGATAATGAAACGAAAGTTGATATGCTTAATAATTTAGCAATAGCGAAAACAGTGGTAGAACTCATTAATGAAAGCAAAGAAAGACCTATATCCATAGGAGTTCATGGTGATTGGGGTGCGGGAAAATCAAGTATTCTAGAAATGGTTGAAGACGAATTTTCATCGAACACAGATATTGAGTGTATAAAATTTAATGGATGGAAACATCAAGGATTTGAAGATGCAAAAATTGCATTGATGAGTGCTATCGTATCAACATTAATAGAAAAGCGTAAGCTATCTGAAATATGTGCAGATAAGGTTAAAAAGGTATGGAAGAATATTAATTGGTTAAGTGTTGCAAAAACAGCTGGTAGTTTTGCTTTTTCTTCAACCACAGGGATACCACCAATTGGGTTAATCACTAATGCTTTCGACACATTAAAGAGTAATATTTCAGATGCAGATAAAGTTGGAAATACTGTAGATTCAATAGGTTCTTTTTTATCAGATTCTAAAGTGTTTGAAGACATTTCAATGTCTAAAGAATTTTCAGAGTTTCAAGAATCATTCAATGATCTTCTTGAAGCATCGGCTGTAAAAAAATTAGTTGTGCTTATTGATGATTTAGATAGATGTTTGCCAGAAGTAACAGTAGAAACTTTAGAAGCGGTTAGAT
Source organism: Clostridia bacterium (assembly GCA_016278615.1). Taxonomy (GTDB): domain Bacteria; phylum Bacillota; class Clostridia; order Peptostreptococcales; family JAAYPU01; genus Soudan-22. The sequence continues at coordinate 32,386 of JADQBM010000087.1, forward strand.
TATTTGTGTTTTCAAATTCAACAGCTTTTGTAATTGCAGCAGATGAAACTATGATCGAATACGCAGTTAAGAAGCATTTTCCCGACTTGACGGACTCAAACAATAAAAATCTGGGGGCAGAATTTTCAAAAAGATATCTAGAAAAATTGATACAAGTTCCATTTAGATTACCTGTTTTAGGAGAAGTAGAGGCAGAAATGTATATAAAATTACTCCTTATAGGGTCAAAACTAGAAGAAGACTCAAATGAATTTGATTCCCTCTTAAATATATCTATTGAAAAGATGAAAAAGCCATGGAAAAATCAAGGACTGACGATTACCGAAATTCATGAAGCTCTTGGAGAAAAGTATAGTAGTATAACTAATGAAGTTACAATATCAACACAAATTAGTTCTATATTGGCACGCAACACACATGGTAATCCAAGGAAAATAAAAAGGTTTATCAATATGCTACTATTAAGAGAAAAAATTGCTAATGCTCGTGGTTATGGAGATGAAGTCTATCTCCCAATTTTGGCAAAGTTAATGTTAGCAGAGTATTTTTTTGATGAATTTTATAAAGATATAGCTTCACAAACAGATGATTTAGGACATTGTCATAATATCAAGATTTTAGAAAATTATGTTTTGAATGTTGAGAAGCACGAAATCAAAAGTGAAGTATCAGAAGATGATTCTGATACAAAAATGAAAAAAGACAAAAATGAAATAACTCAAATTATACAGATAGCTAATTCCAAAATCATTGAATGGAATAAAGATGATAACATAAAAAAATGGGCAATGACTGAGCCGAGGCTTGGCGATATAGATTTAAGACCCTATTTCTTTGCCTGTAAGGAAAGAGAGGATTATTTCTTTAATCAAATTAAATCTGAAGTTTTACGTAACATAATAGATAAACTAATGAGTACATCAATGAATATCGCAAGTATAAGAAGTGAAGTAAAGAATCTATCCGACGAAGATGCAAGAATTGTTTTTGATAGTCTGTCTGCAAAAATTATGTCACAAAGTAATATTGTTAATAAGCCATATGGCGTCGAAGGCATCACATGTTTAGTGTCACTTTATCCAAAATTAGAGCCTGACCTCATGAGCCTAATTGAAATGTTTGACACAAAAACTGTAGGAGTCTGGATATGCAGTGGATGGAACGAATGTATTAAGACAGGGGAAGCTAAATCAAGACTTACGGGTTATTTTGAGAAATTAAAAGTAGATGGAACTGCAATTGTGAAAGCTACGATAAAGACAATATAACGGAGGTACAGAGAATGGGAACTTCAACCAGTAATGGAGGACAAAACGGCAAAACTCCCTTAGTGCCGTCGTGGTTAGATGATGAAAATAATTCGTCAGATAATAATATACCTATACCACCTCAAGCCGATGGAGAAAGATTTAGAATACCAAGAAGTAATTTTACACGATATGTAAATGAGGGTGGAAGAAGTACATATAATTTACATAAAGCAACATCACAATATGTTAGACAGTCTCTTGGCGGAGCAAAAAATGCAACTACCCGATTGGGTGCTGCAAGAAGCAGTACTGCAAGATTAGTTTCCATTTTCAATAGTATATCTAATAATGGTGTTGCCGAAACAAGCCGTAAATATGGACTTGGTGAATTGATAGGCAAAAGTGCTAGAGATGTATTCTTACATATTATGGATTTTGTATGTCCGGATGGTGGGTCGACAAATGAGGGTATTGCAAGAAATTCATATATTGAAACATTGATGATTTTGTCAGATTTAGAAAAT
>JADQBM010000110.1 GCA_016278615.1 Clostridia bacterium
TGAGTTCTGACATTCATAATCTCCTTTCAAAATTTTATTTCACATAACGTATCCGAGTTTACGAAGTTTATGAATCTTAGCCAGACTTGGCTTAGGTTCATAAATTTGGGTGAAGCGTAGCGGAACCGTAAACTTTTTGTTATATGAAGTTATTTTTTATACACTTCATTTATTATATCAATAAATTTATTCAAACTAGAAAATATATCTTCTTCAATATTTTTTAAATTATACTTTAGAATATTTTCTTCATGTTCTTCATTATAATGTAAAGATTTATTAATAATATATAATTGTCTTCTTATTTTATAGTAACAATGGTTTAATTCTTTTAATATATCTTCTGAAATATTTTTCTTTTCACTTATATCTTTCATTATATATCGCAATACATTGTGTGGATTTAAATTTTTACACTTCCCAGAAATATTAATGCTTTTTAAGATTTCATTTAGTTCTTTTTCTACTTTCTTTCTTATTTTTAGTGCACGTAGCAACTTACTATCTTTTATACTAATATCTATTTCTATATTTTCTTCTTCCTCTTCTTGAACTTGATCATCTTCAGAAATAATATCTTCAACTTCTTCATTAATCTCACTAATATGATCTTTTAAAGTAACTGGACGTTCAAACTCTATGTATGTCTCTGTATAATAAATCTTTCGAATAAAAGGAATTACAATATAATAAATTAAACTTATTAAAATAATAATCAATATTATATAATTAATTGGAAATTGTGTATTAATAAATTTTGAAATTATTGACTCTGTTTTACTACTCACAGAAATTAATATATTAGATAAAAGTAATGTTATTATAAACATTAAAATTAAACTTGATATTTTTCGCAAGAAATTTTTCTTATTCTCTTTCTTGTTAATATAATTATCACCGTATAATTCATGCTCTTTTAGTGACATTTCTAATTCATTTAGAATACTTGTCTTAGTTTCTTTATCAACAAATTCATTTTCATAAATTTTCATATAGATCATCTTCATTAAGTCTTTAACATTACACTTTAAATCCACATTTTTTAATAACAAAAATCCATCTAATAATATATTTATATCTATTTCTAATATTCTTATATCTCGTTGAATTGTATTTCTTACAATATGATTAATTATTTCATCTGTTAGCATAGAAGATTCTTTTGATTTCTTTTTATTTTCTTTAGCTTCTTGAAATATAATTACTATAATAGATAATAAAAATGATGCTCCAGTTATGATTAATCCTAAAACATTAATATTCATAATATTTTTTACCCCCTAAAAAAATAATTTCATATAACGTATCCGAGTTTACGAAGTTCCTGAACCTTAGCCAGACTTGGCTTAGGTTCAGGAATTTGGGTGAAACGACGACAGGAGTGGAACCGTAAACTCATTGTTATATGAAGTGTCCCGCCACACGCGTTACTTAACATTATTGTTATTATTTCTCTTCTTTTCTATATACTTGTGCCTCTTTATTAATAAAAACATTACCATAATATTCTTTTGTTCGCAATTCTGGAAACTTCTCAAAATCTATATATGGTTTTTGACAATGTGGACAACGAAATGAATTATAATATTTGTATCTTCCTTTTCCATAAGTCGGTTTAGGTAATGTTTTTTCTACTTGTTTTAATCTATCTACATCTACTCCAGAAGCTAATGGTCCTGGTACACCTTTGACATCCCATAAATTTACAACTAATGTTTGTAATCCGTCTTCAGAATAAAAATATTGGCTTTCTGAAAAACCTGTATGAAATGAGCTTATAGAAAAGCTTTTTTTACAAAAATCACATATACAAACTAGTCGCACATTACCAGGCGTAACTTGTCCACTGTAGTGTAAACCTCTATCAAATAACCCTTTTCCTTCACTCTCTATATTTAATTTACAATTAGCAAGAAATAATGGCTGAAACCTTACACCTTCAAAGTCTCTTTTTTTATTTAAATCTGGTAAATTAGAATTTTTAGTTATTATACCATCCATCATGAATATAAAATCTTTAGTAACAGAAGTATATAAGTGTATATATTGCCCGCTTAAGTCAGGATTTTCTTTTATTGGCTCCACTATAAAGTTAGCTATTCTTTTACCATCTTCTTCTATATATATTGTAGGTATGCTTTCATTAAATTCCATGGTATATTTTCTTTCATAAGGTACTTTTCTATCAAGTAGTTTGTTCTTAATAAATATAGTGTTACCTTTAAAAGCAATTGGTTTAAATGATTCAAACATTATAATCAACCTCTCAATTTTTACTGTTTTTATTCCTACTTTCATAATTACAACTAATGGCGGGCATTTCATATAACGTCCCGCAGGTTTACGAAGTTTCAGTGGCTTACATAGCTCTTATGTTAGCCACTGAAATTTGGGCGAAACGATAGTGGAGCCGTAAACCTTGCTGTTATGTGATGTATGCTGCCAAGCAGGACAGATTGGGAGGTCCGAGGAGGGACCCGGTCTGTCCTGCGCTTTGCTCCCATAATTTTCTGTATATTTTTTTTATTTATCAAATCAGTCTACATTAAGTAATCTTTTTATTCTATACAGCACTCAGCAAAATACAGTACACCGTCTTATTTGTCTTCAATTTCATTCGGAAACAAAATCTTAAGATAATCTCTTACAGCATATAGAATGCGATATATATATACAAATTCATCATCAGTACGGTAAAATATAATATAATTTCCTGATACTAAGTATCTAAAGTCAGTTTTTATATTCACTTTTGCTGACAAATCTGCTCCCATCAACGGAAATTCTTTTAACTTCTCATAACTCTCGATGATTTTTCGTACTACCTTTACTGCTGCCGTAGGATTATCTAACTCTTTTGTAATATGATCTTTAATCCCAACCAAGTCTTCTGTTGCTAAGGGGTTAATTCGTAATTTAGGCATTATTTCTAAACCCCCAGTATATCTTTCACCTGATTTTCGTCTATCCAATCATCATTAGACTTAACTCTGTTTTCTGCTTCTATCAATTTTGCAAGCAATTTTATGGTAGCTTGAGTTTTCTCATACTCTTCAATATCCATGATTGCAAATTTGCCTCTGCCGTTTTTCGTTAAAAATACCGGAGAACCCTCTGCTATATCTTTTAACACTTCATTATAATTTCTTAAATCTGATACTGGTTTAATGTTAGGCATAATAATCAACTCCTTTTATAATTATTATACCCTTATTTTACTTAATATTCAACGTAATATTTTACAACACTAAATTGTACTTAAAAATTATACGCTTTGTCAAAAAAGTAGGAGGTCCGAGGAGGTGCCTGTTTTTTTGACATACACCCTCGCAACACAATTTATCTACGTGCAGCATATTTCACATAACGTAACCGTATTTCAGAAGTTCAGGTGCCTTAGATAGCTCCTATCTTAGGCACCTGAATTTGGGTGCAGAGACGAAGGAACGGAACCTGAAATATATTGTTATGTGATGTGGCTCCCACGATAAGAAAAATCATATACTACTCAATGCGGAAATATAATAATAATTCAAATTC
>JADQBM010000032.1 GCA_016278615.1 Clostridia bacterium
TTGGCTTGTTTGCTATACCCAAAATTCATATAGTAAGTTATATTAAAATTATTATAAAAAAGCTTGACTATTACTAGCTGGTCTGACCCCATTCATTCCTTCAACTGATGAAAGGGCTAAGCGTTTAGCTTAGCCCTTTTCCCTGAATAGGATTCTTAAGACTACATTTGCTTTTACAGTCTGATGTAAATCCAAGTTTATAAAAAAGCAATGTTACATTTAAGATTTCTTATGCATACTATAAACTGGGAGATGATAAAACACCACCAGACTAAAAGGAGAGATTAAATGGTAAAAGTGAGTATTAATATAGATAAAAATAAAGATAAGGGGCCAGATGATTGTCAATCTGATATAGTTATGTGTGATTCTAATTGTAGAATAGAAGAGGCTAGATTCTGGACGAGAATCATGAAAGAACATGCACTTTTTATAAGTCTTGAACTTCCTTGTGATAGAACAGGGTTAATCGAAGAGGCAAATTTATTCTTTCAGATATTCCAATCTCTACAAGATCAAGTTATGGAAGCAGTATGTCTTACACCTCAACTGTTAGCTGAATTGATATCTGCAGTAAGAGGTATAATAGAGTTTCAAGAAAAGATACTCCGTATGATGCTTGAGTGTCAATTAAGAGATGCCTTAACACCTTTATTTTTAGATCATATCACTCGAGAAGCGCGGCTTTTCTTAAGTCGATTAACAACTAAGAATCCTTTCGACCCAATAAAAGATCTCTTAGCTAGAGAGGTTTTTTGGCTAACTATAATGAAAGAGCATATTGAGTTTATAAGACAGTTGCTTGACCCGTCTGAAAGAGAGCTAATTGAAGAAACTGAAGCTTTCAGAGCTCAATTTTCAAGACTTCTCGAGACTGCTAGAGATTTGCAATCTATGGAGGAATCAAACCCAACAGAATTTAATAGAGTAATACGCTTCACTGAAAATGTAGTTGCTGCTACAATAAAATTACGAGATTTTAAAGCATTAGCAAGAGAACTAGTAGCATTGTGTAAGGTCTTAAGTATAGTTCCCGACCCTTTGCTGCTCGACCATGTTAGAAGAGAGGCAGATAAATTCTTAGAAGAAATCGAAGAGATAAATTCAATCATTTCACCTTGTTAATAACAGTTTCTTATTTTAAGTTTTTATATTAATTTTATAATATTAAGGTCAGACCAAATTTATGGTCTGACCTTATTTAGTAATAGAACGTCTTCAATGGGCACGGTATCCATTCAACACAGAAGCAAGTCAAGGATGTAAGGATGGGGCCAGGCTTGACCCCTTTATTTCCCATGCCCTTTTTCAATGTCTATTCGACTTACTTCGAGGGTTTGTCTGGTGGAGCTATCCTCAATTCTACATTTCCTTTACTTCTTCTAAGCCTCTAAGTATCCTGGACCCACCTAGCGCAAGAGCCTCCATCTCAAACTCGCCAGGCATAACAACAACGGTTGCCATGTGGCCAATGTACTTATTAACGTTTTCGGCAAGCCGCTTGTCATGTGCCAGACCGCCCGTAATGATAATAGCATCACAGTTACCCTGCAACGGCGGAGAAACAAGCAATGCCTTTGGCTATTTGATACGCTTGCGCTTCCATGACCAACACTGCATGTTCGTCACCTTCATCAATCATCTTCGCAATTTTGCGGCCGTCGGAAGTGCCGAGCAAATCGCGGCGCCGCCTCGGCTTCTTTTCCCTGTTTGTTCAAGATATAAGCAAGTCCTATAGATGAAACAATACTGTCTATATCTGTATATGAAAAATTATGTCCTGTTACATAAATCATGAAAACCTCCATACCCGATTTCAAGATAAAAAAATACTGATTATATTTATAGAGCTATTGCTTTTAATTATTTTATAAGCAAAAGCTTCACCTTAATTATCCATTGTCAATTATTTATTGCCTTCTTCGCAAATTCCTTAGCGCTTTGGATATCCTCCTCATTAGGATGGGCTCTCCTTATGAAAAGGAAACCGCCCTTACATGTGAATTCGTCCTTTGCTACCTGGACGCCATTTTTGATTAGGATCTCGCGGAGTTCATTCTGCAATGTCTTGTACCGCAGGATGAAGTCATAATGACTGCTTTTTTAACCTGTTCTCCAGTAATTGTTTTTACAAATTCAATCAAATCTGGCGAACTTTTCCCGCCGTATATACCACTGATAATATATAGCAGATCGATATTCTCCAGCTTCGGTTTCATCTGAATATCCACTGCCTCTGTCTGCAGCTCCTATGCAACAACTTCTGCTATCTTTTTAGAATGTCCCGTTTTTGTCCAATAAATTAATCCGACTTTCATTTTCTTTTTCCTTTACCTCCTAAAATACTCAATATAACCAAGGCTATTATTTAAAGTCAAGCAAAAAAACTTTGTCTTTTGATTTTAACATCTACAATTATACCATTATTCCTATGAAATGGAATAATCTCTACCACTTTTTTCAAATTCTGTTCTTAGTTTGTCTTTGCCTCTTGGATCTCATTTACGGCATTCCCTCTGCTAAGGATCTTTGATACGTCTGACTCACTTATTTTTAGAGCCTCGCTTATTCTTATGCATTGCTAGTTCAAGTCGTAAGAGGTGTTTAATGTATTTATTAGCAGGTTTGCATTTGTTTTTGCAGAAAATTTCGATCAAGGGACTTAAATATTATTTACTGTAAAAACCGGTCCCTAAATCACATTTTGCATGAATTTAGCGTACTGCGTCTTTGCTGAAGGTAAAGGGACACACCTTTCGCTTAAGGGTCTATCTTTCTAAGGAATGTCCCTGGTCTATTCACATCCAACTCTCTTTAAGAATCTTTAATATAAAAAAATGAGGTAGATTTTACTCTGCCTCATGAAAAATATATATCTTATTTTGTTTTACAAGAGTTCTACCCAACATTTGACATAGAGCCGAAAGTACAATACTCGGAAACTCTTTATTTATGGGTTATTATTTCTCCACCCTTGACATCAACACAACACACTCCACATGTGGTGTTAGGGGCGTAAGTATACGCAAGCTGTTTGTCGTCAGTTGCATATGTAGACAGATTTTCTATTTCCATTTTACCAGATTTATTGGCAATTTTCTCGTAGAATTCTTCGGTAAATTTGACACCTGCTTTGAATACAAAAGTTAAAGCATATGGATTCGGATTCCCTTCTTCATCTATCGCACCAACAACCACTTTATCTACTAGGCTTTCCAATATATCACGATCGAATTCGTCCATCTGGATATCATGATCAAATGCTTTTCTAAAGTGATTGATTCTTGTGCTGATAGATTCCTCACCTTGAAGCGCTTCATACTTTTCATTTCTTTGATCTCTAAGATCTTTGAGTTCAGCTTCAATGGCACTATATTTCTTATCATAGTCTTCTTTAACTATTTTCTCCTCCAATCTCATATCTACCAGTGTTTGAGACTTTGTTTCGAGTTTTCTGATTTGAGTTGTAAGACCATCAACTTTTTCTCTCAATTGCGTAACATCCAAGGCTTCTTCGATGTTCTTAAGGAATTCTTCAATGTCAGTTATATTTAGGAGCTGAATCTTATTATATGCACTAACAAAGGCTTCTTCCAAAAGACTCTCATGAACACCTTTAGAGTGGGAGCATTCTTTTCGACCATTTTTTATGGCATTACCACATTGCCATGCCGGCTTTTCATGATCTGTGCCATGGTGCCAAACTCGGCGGATATACGTTCCACCGCAGAACCCACAAGTACACATACTACTAAACGAATGCTTTCTACTGTATTTCCGGGAATCATGTTTTGTTCCATGTTTACTGCTTCTCATTCTTAAGATTTCCTGGGCTCTTTCAAACATCTCATCTGAAATAATAGGCTCATGATTGTTTTCAATGTAGAATTTCTCCCTCTCCCCCATATTGTCTAACCTTCTATGAGTAATCGGGTCAACAGTGAAGGTTTTGCCCTGTAAGAGGTCTCCCTTGTATTTCTCATTTTTAATGATTCCTCGCACTGTACTTTCATGCCATTTTGTGCTACCTTTTTTCGTTTTATGGCCTAATTTCGTCAGTTCTTTAGTGATTACAAAGCAACCAGCGCCTTCAACGTATCTATTGAAGATATATCTAACAATTTCCGCCTCTTCTTCATTAACTGTGATGCTTTTATCTTCTGGATGATAGTCATATCCCAAACAACCATTATAACCAACCATCTCGCCCCGTTTCATTTTCATTTTTAGTCCCAAGGTGACATTTGCTGAAATGGATTCACTCTCTTGTTGAGCCAAGGAGCTTAGAATAACCAATAGCATTTCACCATTCATGGTTAAGGTATTGATGTTTTCTTTTTCAAACATAATAGCCACATTCTTTTCCTTTAATAACCTCACATATTTTAGTGTGTCTAAGGTATTTCTAGCAAAACGGGATATAGACTTAGTAATAATCATGTCAATCTTTCCATCAATCGCATCATTAATCATACGCTGGAAATCCATACGCTTATTAGTTTGTGTCCCTGATATCGCTTCATCAGCATAAATGTCAACTAAGTCCCACTCGGACTTTGTTTCTACTAACTGTTTATAATGAAGCACTTGAGATTGATAGCTTGTTTTTTGTTCTTCTGAATCCGTACTAACACGGCAGTATGCTGCCACTCTTAATTGATTTTCCATAAAGCTACTTCTTTGCCTTCTTGAATTTTTACTCGCTTCAATTACTTTAACATTTGCCATAGGTTTTCCTCCTTTTTCAGCAACTTGACTTTGCTATGGTTGAGTCTAGCATGTCCTTTCTAAAAAGACCATGTTTCGTTTATTTTGTTTTTTCTGCACAATAAAGAAGCCCTCTCAAAACTTAATTCAGTCTGAAAAGGCTATATGGTTTCATATATTTTTGTAAATATACTTAATCAAACAACAAGAAGGCGATCAACTTGTTTAGCTTGTTTTGTATGTATTTAATGAATGCCAACTCGTTTATAAATTAGTTTCTTAATTCCTTCTGCGACTTCCTCCTTCGCCATACTGTAATCTTCAAGCACATTTTCTATTATTGTTTTTCTTCCACGAAAATCAATTTTATCATAAATAGATATTCTTACTACCGGAATCCCTGTAACCAGTTGAGAAACATCTTTTACAAAGTCATAGAATCCTCTTTGTTTCCATCTTGGGCTACCCTTCCCACTCAACTCTCCTTTTGGACCTGCTTCGCCGAACATCTTTTCACAGCTATCACTAGTCCACTTTTGTCCGAATGAGCCAGAACGTAAACAATTATCTTTAAATATCATACAAAACTGTTTATACTCCTCAAGAGGAAAGTTTTTTAGCTTTTTATATATTGGAGAACTTAAGGTGATCAGCCTATAATCATTAAAATGAAGCTGCTCATCCAGTTCAAGAATGAATTTTGAGGTTACAATATCGCACTTACCTCTATATGCATAAGCCCTTTCTATTCCGCCTAAGGCTTTAAACACTTCGAATACCTCATCTTTGATTTCCCCAAATAAGACTTGCTCCGCAATATTAGGCTCCGTTTCGAAACCGTCAATTAAGTTATTCTCAGTCAATATTCTCCTTAAAGCTTTTTCCTTTGCTCCCATTTAATTTACCTCCTGAAAAATAACAATTAATTATTCACTGAATATATTAAATCAACTTTCTTAATGCTTCAATTACATCATCATAAGAAATATCTTCTGCGTATCTATAATCTTTAGTGTACTTCATCCATCTTGATCTCAGTGTATCGCTTTTTTCAAGATCTTTAATTCTCTTTTCAATATCATCGAAGATATGAATAGTTTCTCGATGTTCTACTGTCTTTCTTATTGCTTCCATCAATAATGAAACATCAAAGGTCTGAGTTTTAGTCAACATGTAAACATCATAAAAATCTCTTGGCCTAGTATTTAATTCTCCCCTTCTTAAAATGGTTTCTACTTTTTCTGCCAAGACTGTCTCAATGTTATATGCCCAAACTCCGATGGTGCCTTCTTCAAAAATCATCTTGAACAAATATAATACTTCTTTGGGTGTTATGGCATCGCCAGTTGTTATATCAATCTGCATTGGCGAAATAATGGTATCATAATCAGCTTGTACGCTTACCCTGAACCCGCCGTAAGCATCATCCTCTCTTATTGGTTCAATGCCTAGAAATGAAAATTTCACATGATCGTTTATTTCAACTGTGCAGATATCAGTAATGGCTTTTGACAATGATTCAATATTCAACGGGTAATTCTTAATCGTTGCATCCATGTCCATGGTTGCTCGATTATCGATACCTACGATAGCGGCAATCAACATTCCGCCTTTCAGTATGAACATATCCTTGTATTCTGATTTGGATAGCCGCTCTAAGAAGCGCTCAAACATGTAATTTTGGAGCACTACTTGAGCTGACATATCCTTCTTCTTTGCAAGGTTTCTAATCTTTGCTTTAAGACTCATCGCTTTGCTACTCATAGAAGCACCTCCATATAGTTCTTTATTAACTTTTCGACCTTAAATTTTTTTGCGTATTCTATAAGCAGTGCATAATCTGCCGACTTCAGTTTCACATACCTCTTCAAGGCTTCATTTACAATCTGAATATCTATTTTGTTTCTGCTTCTAACGATATCGCAAATGGTCCTTTCAACGTTATACAGTTTTATCTTATTTCCAAAAGAAGTCTTACCATCAGTAATACCTAAATTATGCAACTCGTTCTTAATATAGTAGATTTTGAAGTTCTCAGAGATGTTTTCAACGACTTTATAACTGCTGGGTACAGTTGCTGAATACTCAAACGGTGTTCTATCCGTCAAACCATGTAAAAACAGAGCCGTCTCATGAGAGTAAATTATTTTGGGATATTTGCACTGCATATAATACATTTCATCCTCAATTGCATCCGGTGTGACATATACACCTCTGCTCACACGCTCCAATTTGCCAGCATCAACAAGCTTTGACAAGTAGATTCTTGGTATGTTTAGCTCTTTAAGATCTGATGTAAGTAAAGTCCCATTTTTTTGCTTTATCAACTTTTCTAATTTTTCCAAGTAACTCATTCTCATCACCTCATTTACAAATATACTGATATTATAATTCAAATTAGTATATTTGTAAATACCATTAGTGTTACATAGCATAAATACCAATCTTATATTTCTTCTTTATAAAAATCTTGATTTTCTTATATTCCATCATTGTAATCAGCTTCTTGTTTTGTAGTTGATTGAGCATCGCCATCTGCTCGCAAAATTTCAAAGTATCATTCATTGACTTATCCTCCTGAATTTTTGATTTTTGGTTCATAAAAAAAGCTCCGGATTCTACTGGAACTTGTTATTCAAAGTACTTTCTATCTTTTTTTCTTAATAGGAATTGATGAATTTCGTTAATATCAGATGTCACATTACATTTAGGTAGAGATGCCAGCACTGCATCATGGTATTTGCCTTTTACACCAGCTCTTGAATCAAGTATTGATATGACCCCGGTATCTGTTTCACTTCTAATAAGCCTCCCCACTCCTTGTCTTAATTTGATTAGCATATTAGGAACGAGAACAGAATCGAGGTATGCGTTCATATCCGGATATTGCGTTTTTTCATATTCACTAATAGGATCTGGTATAGGAAAGGGCAGCTTCACAATAATCAGATGAGATAAGATATCCCCTGGAATATTGATTCCTTCCCACATGCTCCCTGTTGCAAAGAGCACTCCTTTTTTACTTTTCTTGAAATCATAGATGGCATTATTCTTACCACGCTTCATTGCAATCAAAGGGATATCAGTTATGTACTTTTCAATAGCCTTATAAATCAATCTTAAAGGTTTGTAAGATGTAAACAGAACTAAAACATGTCCGTTAGATACTCGAATAAGTGCGGATACTTCTTGACTGATACCATCTAAATATTTAGGATCATCAACATTTGGAAAAGGCATCTTATCAGCTATATAAAGCATGCAGTTTTTCCGAAAATCAAAGGGTGACGATTTGCTAATCTCTTCTATTCTCCAATTATTCAAATCTGACATTCCTAGTTGCTTCTTTATATAGTCGAAGTTGCCATCTACTGCAATTGTTCCAGATGTTAATATCATGGAATTCTTTTTTCTCCAAAGATCTTCACCTAACTCTTCATTAATTCTTTTATGAATTGAAGCCAAAGTTCTTTGACCATTACTTTTTGGATTTTCAATCCAGTAGATGTTGTCTCCTGATATAGTAACTCTTAAGCAATCAATCATCTGATCTAATTCCATAATCAATTGTCTTTCTCTGTAACCAATCGACTTACGGATTTCTTGAAAATTGAATGCCATTCTTTTTAGAAGTTGGGCAGCTTTAAGTGTTATTACCGTAGGATATCTGTCTGTATCTTCTGAGTAAGAATTGTCTGGAATTTGTTCAATCAGTTCGGTAAATAATAACCGATTGATTGCTATTACTTCATTACAACGGTTCTTTAATTCTTTTTGATCTTTTCTTTTTTTCATCAATTTCTGAATTTCATTTTCAATAATCAATGTTCCATACATTTGCTCTGCTGCATCCATCAGTTTATGTGCTTCATCAATAATGACTACTTGATAATCAGGTAATAAAGATTTGTGTCCATCTTTTCTCTTTAAAATATCTGCCAGATAGTAATTGTGATTACAGATTTGAAAATGGTATGTACTTTTTCTTGCTTGTTTCATAAACTGCTGAAAGCTACAGCTCTTATATTTACTGCAATTCATGCACTGATTGCTTTCAACATGAATCTTCCTTTTATCATAAGCACTGATGTTTTCTACTTCTCCCAGATCAATAATTCCTTTTTGAATCACTGATTTCAAACCGGCATACTCCTCTGATCTTTTTCTTTTAGGATCTAAAGTATGATAATAGTCCATGAGCCTATTCTCACAAACATAGTTTTCTTTTCCTTTTCTTAAAACACTGGAAATCGGTGCAGTTATAATGCCATTTTCCATAAGCATTTTGGATATCTGGGGAATATATTCTTTAATAATAGAGCGTTGCAGTTCAATGCTCGATGTGGTGATTACAATAGGCATTTGTTTGTAAGGTGAACCTTTTCTTGAAAAAATGCCATGTACTATGGCTGCTACCAAGTAGGCATGCGTTTTCCCCAGTCCTACAGCAATATCACTAATGGATATCTTGCCTTCTTTCATATTCTCATACATATGTCTTGATAGACTGACTTGATCTTCTCTAATTTTGAACCCATACCTGGGAAACACCTCACGAAAAATTACATCAATCATTTCAATTCCATTAGATGCCTGTTTCATATTGTAAAAAGGTAATGCTTTTATTTTTTCAATAATAAGTGCATGTTCATCTACATAAATTCCATTCTTTCTATAAAATAAATACTTTTGTTCTCCACTAACAAAGTTGACCGCACGGTATCTAAAAGATTTTCCTGAATAGCTCTGAATCAAAATACAATCTTTAATAATAAAAACACCTACAGATGTTTCAGGCACCCAGTTTAACTTTTTAAGTTTTTTTACAATATCGTTTATATTGTAATTTGGCTGTATATTGTCCATCATTTCTCCTTTTGTTGAATTATTCACTTAACAGCACAAACCTAAGACCAAGCAATAATTGCTTCGTAACACGTATCTACTGTTAAGTGATTTATTTGAATTTAATTAAGTAATATTTTAGGCGGTCAACGGTTATTGACCTCATAGAATCAACCAAAGCCATTGGCTTCCAGACTAAGGCTGTATTCTCCTGTCTCTTCGTACAGGCTGCCATCCATAGGATCATTAGGACTTGGCAGAAGTATCGTTCAAATTTTCCCTTATGAGTCATGGCGAATTATCCATACCACTGGATAATTTAAAGCCGGATATTATCGCTCAGGTTAAACCGTCTTGGCGCATCCGCTTATGTCGCTTTCCTTACGGTCACAAGGTAACGTACCTAAAATATTGAATATGAGTAAAAATTCTATTCACTATTTGTCAAGGTTCATAGGGACAAAAAACCCCTTCACTTATAAGCCGATAAATGAAGGGGGGTGGTCTAAAAAATTTTTTATATTTTTATGTGTTTTCTGATTTTGTCAATGACTTTTTCTTTTCTGTAATGCAAACAGGTTTTTGAGACATCTAGCTCCGATGCCACTATTCGTTCACTTTTCCCATAAAAAAACAGCTCTTGAATGAGCCATTTCTCGTCTTCATCTAAAGTTGAAATTGATTCAAGAACTGTTTCAATAAATATTTTATTGGTGACATCTGTTTCAATATCCATATCCTCATCAGAAAGTATTTCCTCAGCCGAGTACTGGCCATTACCTATATCACTGAAATTCAAGACACCTTTTTTGATATCCCGTTCTTCCAAATACCGTTCTCTACGACCCATACGGTAATACACATCATAGATTTCCTTAGTTGTTTCATAATACTTTCCATCCACAGGGATGTAATATTTCTTTTCTTCTTCCTTTTGATCTTCATCTGAATGATTCATGTTCCATACCTCCAATTTAGAATTTAATTAACTGTTCATTCCAAAGTAGAAAGTTATGGACCACGTATAGAGACCGTAAGTATACCTGACATTGCGAACCTCCTAAAAAATGGCATAAAAAAAGGCCAGAGGTTGCAATAACCTCCAGCCAAGAATTTGCCTGCATTAACTTTTAACTAAAAATGGGCATTAAAAAACCTCCACTCTTAAAAAAGCAGAGGTTCACACATATCTATTTCACCCAGCATATCCATTATATGTCATTGACAATATCACGTCAGTACCAAAGCAGTCTCTATTTTGTATCATTTCAGTTTCAATTCAGTATCAATTTTGTTTCATATTCTTCATAAACTCCGGGAGTACATAACCCCATAGGATTACACCGAACAAAGAAATCGCCTTTTTTCTTTGTCTAAAATAAGTGGATCTGGATAGTTGGAGCATTTCCAACAATTCCTGCTCTGCGTATTTCTTTTCTGCAAAGTATGTACACTTAAGAATCTCATGGTACTGCTCCCCTTTTTTCGGATAAGTACTAAGCTTAACCATAGCACTATTGATAATATCGATGATCACTTTACTGGCTTCTGTATCTTCCAGTTGTTCATGCAACAATTTAGCTTTTAGGTCAGTTCCGAATTCTGTTATTACGTCCAAAACAGCCAAAGACGAATCGCCATACATCTCCTTGCATTCACAAATCATATTACTGTAACTCTCTTTCATTCCCCAAAGAACATCTGAGTAAATGTTAAGCAATAAATGCGCATCGTGATAAACCTTATCATCTATCTCTTCATAAACCCGAAAAGAGTTCATTAATCTTTCAATGCCATTTGTTGTTTTCCCCATAATCTAATCCCCTCTTCCCTTTCATTTTATTGACTTTTCAAGTAGTTTCGTGTTATTATATTAACGCGAACGTTTGTTCTTTCCGTTCATTATACATGAACAATTAGTTCATGTCAATACTTGTAAATTATTGACACTAAAATTAGAAGAGGTGTGTACAATGACTTTAGGAAATAAGATAAAACAGCTAAGAAACGAACGTAACATGACCCAGCCTGATCTTGCCACCGAATTAGGCGTTACCGTTCGTACTGTTGCCTATTATGAAAATGATGAAAGGCAACCAACGAAATCAACTATTTTAAAACTCTGTAAGCTGTTTAATGTAACATCCGATTATTTGTTATCAGAAAATGAATCTTTTTTAATTGACGCTGAGGACAAATACGGTTTACGGGGTAAAAAAAAGGCCGAATCGTTTATCAACGAAACTGCTCTACTCTTTGCGGGAGGAGAATTAAGTGAAGAAGATCAAGATAAAGTATTTAAGGCCATTACAGAAATCTACTGGCGCTCTAAAGAGAAAAACAAGAAATACATTCCAAAAATATACCGAGATGATGAAAAGTAATTTTTTTAATTCTCTCTATGGGGGAGGAAGATTTGAACGATTACATTATTAAACGCTCAACAGGATTGATAAAGAAATATAATACACGAGACCCCTTTGAAATTGCAGCATCCATGAATATCGATGTGCTGTTTAGAGATCTTGGGCATTTGAAAGGATTTTATAAAAGAGACGGGCATAACCGGTTTATTGTCATCAACGATAAATTAAATGAATCTTTTCAAAAGATTGTCTGCGCCCATGAACTCGGACATGATCAATTACACAGGCATCTAACCAAAAGTCATACTCTACAGGAATTCGCAATTTATGATATGAGATGTAAGCCGGAATATGAAGCCAATCTTTTTGCTACTGAAATATTATTACCGGCTCAAGACGTGCTGTCATTATTTCATCTAGGGTACAGTTTCTATGAGACAGCAAGCCTTCTTGATACAGATATTCATTTATTGGCAATCAAGCTTATGATTATGAACAAAGTCGGATATAACTTGAATATTCCAGTTGAACTAAAATCAAATTTTTTAAATGCTAATTGAAAGGACCTGGCTATGAAATGGCAGGTCCTTTTCACAGTTGGCATTCATATTTCGCTTAAAAACTAGATCCTATAGCATTTTTTATAGTATCCACTAAGTCTCGATTTGTAGCTTGAGCAACTTCTTCATATTTATTTCTATATTTAAAATAAAACTTATCTGGTATCAGAGGACTTAATGCACGGTTTTCATATATCATATCTTGTAAACACCTTGTATCCGTAGCCAGTTGTTCGTCAGTATAGTAATTACCACTTTGTATTTTTTGAATTATTTCATCGAGCTTGTTTTTCATATGATTTAAATTGCTTATTGCTTTCTTATTATCACGATTAATTTTATAAACCAGAACAAAACTTGGCAAGATTGGTGAAAATACTGACATTATAAACCCGCTTAAAGTAATCCCTTTTATAATAGCAATTGATAGTAGAATAATAAACACAAGAAATAACGAAATATTTAAAAACTCAACGTATTTTTTTCTTAAAGCTTGATTCCACCAACAATTCGTACTTTGACATAATATCTTACCATACCGATTATCAGCACCATCCATACCAGGGTACCAGTTTTTCAAGATTTCATAATTATGATTCTTCAACAAATATACTTGGGATTTTTCTTGTACCAATTCTTTTGTTGATATATTTTCATACTTGATACAATTTTGATGAGTTTGCAAAACATCACAATCAAAATCTTCTTGAATTCTTGCGGCTATCTGCTTTATATCATCAATCTTTTGGGATAAAAATATTTCATCCAAAAAAGCAATGATAATTGCTCCAAAAACAGTGTACACAACATATTCTTTCTGAACCAAATTTCCTATTAGAGCAAGAATCACAGTAACAACACCACTAAGAAAATATTGAGAAAGCATTATTTTTTTTGCATCTGTATACAATTGTCTCTGCGCAGCCAGTCTCTTTAAATTCAATTCACTATTCTGCCTTTTATTAATACTCACAAAATACCCCCTTACTCATATTTGGGGAAAAAATCCCCAAATATTTCACGCCATTTATTGATAGAGCCTTTCATATCTTTATCTTGTTCTAATTGTCTGGCATCTACGGCTTTATAATAGTCAGAATTAGCTTTATTCTTAATTTTTGTTTTTTCATCATAAGTAAGTTGGTTGATATTACCTTGAATATTTTTCGGATCGCTTACGTCATACATTATGTTATTGTGAATATAGGCAATAACATCAGGCAATTCAATATCTACATATTGACTAGCAGTAGTCGTTTTAGCTTCATAATAATTTAGTATCATGGTTTCCAATAAATATGATGACATTGTCGGCATAGTAGGTCTTCTATTCCAATACTTCATAACCCTAATCACTTGCAGGACATTCCCATCCGGTATGAGATAATAACTCACCCCATAACTATTTGCTGTTGTCATAAAGCAAGGTACAATGTCAAAATTCCAAGTATACGATGATAACTGCAATGTAGCTGCTTCCTGATTTCTTTTAATATCTGCATTACTATATTGAGGTATATTTGAACATGCAGATACAAATTTATTAATAACTTTTTTTGAGTTTAGCTTATTTGTGTTGTCATGACACAAATTTAATAATTCTTTGGCATCATCAGCCACTGTTATCTCAATCTTATCCGTATATTCGGCATATGTTGATCCCTGACCTGTTAAGCCTACCATTAAGTCAATATCATCAAGCTCTCTAATTTTAGTCTTTCTTGCGAAAGAACCAAAATGTATATTTATATCAGAATATAATTGCGGAAAGGTATTGTCTTTGTCATTAAAATTGGAAATCTGCCCCAATAGCCAATCTCTACTGCTTCTTGCAGTCTTACTTATATCAGAATCCAAGTTAACAATATCTTTTAAAAATTCATTAAAAGCCTGTATTACAGTTGTTGCCATTTTAACCCCTCTTTCTTAAAGACTAATAGATTTCATAAATGTTATTCTTCAACTACAAACCCACTCCAGCTATCTGCATATTGCAATAGCAAGGTCAACGGTTCTTCATGTGTCGCAACAGATCGGTTATCCTCAACATACTGCCCGTCATGATAGACGATTGCTTGTACTTCTTTCTCTGTAAGATCAATATACCTTGAAGCAAGAAAAAGACTCCTGACTGGGACACTTAAATATGTCAATTCCTTGTTAAATTTATAAGGTGCATCCGGTTTGAACCCATCCTTTTGCTGTTTCTCAGTAGGTTCATTAATCAGATACTGAGGTCTTCCCGGCATACCTACTTTCCCTAAATCGTGCAATAAAGAAACAATAATACAACTCTCCTCACTGATTTCAGGAGCAAGGGCTTTTCTTATTTTAAGCATTGTCTCTGCGACATTCACTGAATGTTCAAGCAATCCACCTTCTTTACAGAGATGATATTTTGTGCTGGCAGGCGATGTTAACCAGGTTGTATCATTCTCCATAAACCTTATAAGCTTATCAAATTGCTCTTTCCTATCTAAAACTAGAGATTTTAATAATTCATATTTATCTTTAATGCTATTATCCATGGTGCCAGCCCTTCCCTCCATCACATACACCTCCGTTTATAATCATCTTATCAAACACTTAGTCCTATAAACAGGACAGTGCACTACAATAAATCGATGTGATTTCAAAAGATTTAATTATTCAGCATATACCATCTGCATAATTAGCCCTTTACTATCTTGAACCGAATTTTCCGGTACAGTCTTAAGTCCTTTATTTTTTATTTCTTTTCCCATTATCGCTAGACAGAGGGCATCAATTACGTCATCTGTCTTTTTACGGTATGGAACATCCGAAAGAAATTTCTCAATTACAGCATCCGAATGAGGATAATATTGGCGAAGAATATCTAACCTCTGTTTTTGTCCATCAATCGTTTTTTTATTCTCGTAAATAGGAATATCTTTGTTGAATTTCATAAAACAGAATTCCGGATGGCTCTCTATTAGTTTATTATTCCATTCCGGATTATTTTTTAGGAATTCATCAACTTGCTTTATAGCTTTTGCAATTCCAATACTTTGCTCGGACAAGCTTTTACCCATAACTTTAATATTCTGTTCACGTGCTTCACCTTTATTTGCAGCGTATATCGCTTGTCTGCACGGTGCATCGAAAATACTTGAACCTTTTCTGCCAAGCAACTTCTTAACCAAGCTATCCGGTCGAATATCCTTATTAGATTCCGGTAAACCTATTGGTATATCAATAATATAAGTGTTACAATTGGGATAATCTCTGCATATTTCATCAATGGTTCCGTATTTTTTTACATCAAATCCTTTATTAGAAATATAAACAACAACCCATTTCCCATTACATACATCAATCCCAATACAACTATAAGCAGAATCCATACCCATTAATTTATTAAAAGTAGAAAGAAATTCCTTCTCAACACGTCTAAAGTTCATTTCTCTTATTTCAGGTGTTGAATAAATCGACGGTTGTTTCTCGAACACTTCGTATTCCATTAACTCTTTAAATTCGTAATAAAGTAAAGCATCATCAATGTCACTGACCTGCTGTATCTCGTCTTGCGTTAAATCTGCAAGTCCAAACTTTTTGTATATTTGCTGTTGAAGCTGCTTCTCAATAGAAAAATATGCATGGAGATGTTTCTTAACCGGTCTATTTATATCAGAAATATAACTTTCGCTGGCATCATGCAATAGACACCCCAGCTGCACTCTTTCTGAACTTTTTCGAGCTTGTGCCTCCTTGTAACAATTTATTGAATGTTGTGCTACTGAATAAAAGTGTTTAAAATGACCATTCGCCCTTGTCTTTAAGGATAATGCATGTGCAATATCTAAGATATCAATGTCCTCAATATTAGGGTCTAATAGAAAGAATTTCTTTTTTGTATAAGTAAGAATATAATCCGACATAGCAACTCCCCTCACATCATACGTAATTTGTTCCATTGTCTTTACTCAATAAATCTTGTTGGGTGGGTTAATCAAATTGTCTTTGTAATTCGAGCATCTTGAAGCAGAGAACTTTTATTCAAATAAACTCATTTGCGTTGTTCTTGTGTATAAATAAGCCTTTTCTAACTTTTCACTTACTTTAAATCCTGCAAAATTATTTTCCTGGACTTCTAGATATTCCTGCTTCATCGTATTTTGCCGGATTTTAATCATATACACCAGATTAAAGCTGTTTAGAACTGCGCCTTCTTTTATATCCGACAAGCAAATCAGCTGTGTATCATATTTTTTGGCAATATCAAACATAGGTTTAAGTAAATGCCCAGATGTTATTGGACCAAATGGATTATCCATTATCAGAACTTTACTTTCTTCCTTCTTCTTAAATGTTTCGCTATTTGGAGTGTTCTTTCGACTATATGAGATTAGGGCAACTAATAATGAAAAGTATGCAACGAACTTCTCCCCACCTGAGTTTTTAACGATAATCTCCTCCCAAGGCATCATTCTTCTATTACTTTCATTAATATCTACTTTATATGCCTTTACCTTAAAGTTTTCAAGATTACTAACAACATTCAAAAGCTCTTTTGTAGAAAGTAGTTTCACAATATTCTTCCTTATTTTGCTTTCGTCTTCTTTGTTTTTTATATCTTGTGTAATATTCTCTAAGCATAATTGAATATGATCCTTGATTTTCCCTTTGGCTATCTCATCACTTTGGATTTTATCATATTGAATGTCTAGAATTTTCCTTCTAGTTCCTTCGATTTCAATACTTGAGTTGTCTGCAATTTTGGGTATCTCATGATATATCCTCATAGCCTCAATATAAGCATGTTCAACTAAGTCTTTTTTACTATGATCCAGTTGATCAATTTTGCTTTGCATCAATTTCATCATTGTTTCTAATTGATGATCATAAAAATCAATACGTTCTATCAAATAGTAATACTTGTCGTACCTACGAGTAAGATTATCAATCTGTCCATATATGCCTTTAATCGCCTCTATAACGGTACTGGAACTGGAATCTTTGTGCTTATCTTTGATGCTTTTGCTGATTTTTTCAAAATCCTTTATAGATACGTTCGCTTTATTTGATGTTTCAGTAAACTGATTAATCAAGCCTATAACTCCTGCTTCCAGATTATCATCTACCTTCATTATAAAATTCACATCACCGTATATTTGGTCAACATTTTCAATTTTCCCGTAAATTCTTTCTTTCATGTTTGATAGAAGCATCATTTGAGCATTGAGGTTTTTAAGATCTTCTTCCAAGTTACCTTTTAGTAATTTAAGCTTATCTTTCCTTGCCTCAAAATCGCCTTTAATTTCTGCTTTTTCTAACTTTTGAGCCCCATTTAATTCACTTAAAATCGGTTTGAGTTCACCATTAGATTCTGAAATTTTTTTATCAATTTCATTGACCTTTTTAGTTAGGTTTTTCTTCTCAATCTTCAATGATTCTAATCGTTCCCCTACCTCTTTTTCAGTAATTTCGGAATAAATAATGTTTCTTACATCCGCTGTCACTAAACCTAATCTTTCAATATTCTTATTTGAGCGGCTGATATCCTTATCAATATTTTCTATTCTCTTTTGAATATTTAAAACATCATCCGTCATTTGATTTTTAAAAGCCTTCAACTTACCTAAGAGCTCTGATTCGGTCTTATCTATGATATCTGTGTCTTCCGCATCTATATATAGTTCAAGGTTTTCTTTGGCAGTATTTAGGTTATCCTCAATCTGCGTCATATTATTTTTCTCTATTATGATTGAGTCTTTTAAACTTCCTCTTTTTTTACTCGCTTGCTTTAATTCATCCACTAATACCTTTTCTTGAGCTTTTACTTGATTCAATAACTCCAAATCTGTCATATACTGATTGTTTCTATTCAAATAAGCTTCAAATAGAGACAGTTCTTCTTTCTGTTGATTAATGGAATCTTTTGCATTTAAACATTTTTCTTTCAAAGTCTCAATATCTTGCCTAAAATGCTCAATGCTTGCATTGGCGCTTTCCTGATCATCCTTTAGATTACAAAGCACCTTAGAAATTCTCGTTTTTTCGCTAAATATTCTTTTCTCATCGTCTTCTGTCCACTGAAAGTTTTCAACTTCTTTTATTGCACCATAATAATTACGAGAGGTTTCTTCTGCAGCAATCTTCTCGTTTACTAAATTTTCCTTTTGAGTCTCGATTTTTTCAACATATTTAACTAGATCCTTTTGATCATATTCTAATAGTTGAGGATTTGAAAGCACACGACAATTTAAGGTCTCAATAGACATTTCTTTATCAGCGTGTTTAAACAAAGGAACTAATTGCCCTAAATTGGTATCTTCTATAAGTTCTTGAATTAATTCACTTTCTTTTTCTGAAACAATCATCCCATAAGGAAGTAGTGGATTATCATGGATAATCTGTTTTCTTGCTTCAACTGCCAAAGATCTAAGATAAGACTCTCCGGTATAAATATCTATATTGTTTGCTTTCAATGTACTCACTAATGAAGCCGGTATATAGCTTACGCCTTCCTTCAGCCCGTTTACCATCTTTATAAGTTCATTAATCTCTGTTTCGTATCGTAGAGCCTTTTGATGCCATTGACTATGCTGATCACGCAAATATCCTAAAATTGATTCATTATCAAAAATGCCATAATGATCATTACAGTAAATTGAAATGATAGATTGAATCTCATCCTTTTTCCTCTCAAAATCTGAAATTATCCTGTCATTTTCAAACTGTTCTTTCGAAGTAATTTCAATTTTATCAGCTATTTCAGTAAGTACTTCTTTTAGCCTTTCAATACTATTGTTCAATTCTTCAATCTTCAATTGGTCAGTTTCTAGCGCCTTGCTAAGTTTATTAATTCTCGAAAAGTACTGCTCTTTTATAGAATTTATTTCATCCACATTCAGCTCATTTAATAATGGATTACGATATAATTCAATACCAAGTTCTAAGAAAGTGGTCTTCTCATATTCAACAAACCCTTTCGTCTCATTATTTAATTCACCTTTTCTTAGAATCAAGTTCTCTTTCTGTTCATTTTTCGAATCTATTGATTCATTGAGAGCATTTTTTTCTTCGGTTAATTGATTGATTCTAGAAACGCAGATCGAAAGATCATTGTTAATATTCTCTATTATTTTTGAATAGTAACATTTTAAAGAATATTTAATTTGATTCATCTCTTTTAGGAGCTGTTCTTGATTTTTACTTGCATTTTCAAGAGACTGTTCTAGTTCAGCCCTTTCTTCTGTTTTCTCTCTGACAACTTCAAACTCACGAGCACCCATATGAAGATTCAATTCGTATTGGTTTGTCTCAACCTGATACTCTATTTCAGCAAGTTGCTCTTTAACCTTCTCAAGTTCATCAGTTAACTCTTGTATTCTATCTTTAATCAGATAAATTTCATAAGACTTTTTCTCCAGTTCAATATGTTCCATATCGCGCTGATTCTGTAATTTTTCATTTGTAATAGTAGTCTCTTTATCCTTCATCTGACTTAGTTTATTGTTAAAGAAATGATAAGCACTTGCTAAGTTGACTCTTTTTTGCTCTTCAACATCGAGCATATCACATACTTCTTTGGCACCTGCCTCAATTTCCTTAAGGTCATTGATAAATTTACTTATCTCTTGGTATTCGCTAATAAAATTCTCGTTTTCTACTTCATCTATGGCCACCTGATTCATCATTTGCTCTAATTTCTGATGATCCGATACTTTTTCTTCTGAAGATTTATCTAAAACATTTTCAATATATTTTATAATCCATTGTTCCATGACCTGTCTTGAATTTTTACATTGTGCAAAAACTTCTGAGACACCATGCTCTGCTTGGTTAATATTCACCATCAATTCCTTCCACTCATTGCGCGAAATACTATAATTGCTTAATTTTCTTTCGTATGCAGTTTGTTCTTCTTTGGACGAATTGTAACAATCTATATCATATTTTCCTTTATTTGCTTCATTATTCAATATTTTTTTCAATTCCGAATACCCCGAAATAACAATTCCATTATTTTTTTCTTCTGTAACCGGTATATGCTTAATATCAAATGGATTAGCTTCTTCGTAATGGTGCATATATGTGTAAAATCGTAAATTCAAATTATCTTCATCCGAATTCAGGGTATAATTGATACTGGAGGAAATGCCAATACCAGTTAGTAGATATCCGGCTTGATCATCTAGTATCCACTCAATCATAATGTAAACTGGGTCTTTCTTTCCAATAAAAAAATCACTGAAACTACGTCCGAGTAATTTCGTTTTTGGAACAATAGGCTGAAATATTGTTTGTACTAAAACAGATTTACCTCCACCGTTTGCAAGACTAAGAAGAGCATTTTCGCCATTATAGAAATCAAAAGTCTCATCAATAATATGTCGGTTGTTATAAATAAAATTGGTAATACGAATTCTATTGATTTTAGGCATATTACAGCTCTCCCTTCTCAAATGCTCTATTAATGCTATTTAGTCTGTCTACATGTAAGTAGTATTGTCGCATCAAAGCATCCAGCTTAGGTGTTGTTCTTATCTGTTCCTCAACAATATAAGCTAATTTCTGATCTTCAAGTATCTTACACACATTACGAATGATATTGTATTTTGTTTTACGTTTCGACTCATGATCTGTAAACAACGCAGTCCATAGCTTAATAGATGACTGAATATTAATCATATATTCCTCTTCTAAATCTTCTATTTCTTCATCATTTAAAACCTCTAGTCGTTCGAATCTTTCATCAAGTTTAGAAATCAAATGGCTTATTTGAATAAAATCTACTTTCTTAGGATCTCTATTGGCACCACTATAAAACTCATAAAATATGTACATGATAATATAAAAACCTAAGTATACATCTCTTTGAGTGGCATTGCTTCCAAAATATTGCCTAAACTCTGCCGGTTTGATCCCCAGAATAAATCCATCAAGTTTCGGCACAAGATAAATCGTGTCATCAAAGCTTAAAAATTTACATTCAAACTCTTCTTCGAATATACTCAATATTTCTTGGACATTGCTATCGATATAATCACTATAGAGGTCAAAGTTTTCTTTTCTATTAATTTCACCATTTAGGATAAGCATCTTGAATATTCTAATTGCAGATTTCATTGCTTCCACTATATCACCACCTTAAACGTTAAATCTGACATACTTACTTCTTCACGTATTGTCATATTATTTTCCTGAAACTCTATCACTTCAACAATTACATCTGTTGATTTTGTGATGTTTAATGATATAACATCTTTTAGGCCTTCAATTTTGTTCTCTAGTTCAATAAGACAACGTTCTAAATTAAACATCTCACTAGCTCCCATCATTACCTTGCTATGACTCTTGTAGAATTCTTTAAGATGTATTTCTTCAAGATCAAATAATTTGAACGCAATCGAAAACAGACCTCGCTCTTTACACAGTTCCGTATATTCTTCCGGATTATTCGTTTTTAATCGATTAATTATTTCACTTAAGTTAATCTGCTTACATTGAAGAATTTCACCAAGTAACAGCTCAACAATTCTTAAATGCTTATTGCTAATCCTTTCAATTCTATTCTTTTCAATTTCATCATAATATTCTTCTGTGTTAACCAAAAATGTTTCTTCTGCTTCTGTTTCATTAAATATCATTTGTTGATTATATATCTGGTCTACACTTAACGTCTTAGTTAATTCCGGCAGAAATAAGGGGTTAAGCAGACTAATGCAATTATCTAAGACAGCATTATATTTTTCTAGCGGTTCAAGGATACTTCCTTCGATATTAAACTTTTTTACAAAACTATATTCAAATGAACGCTTAATCGTATCCATGTATAACTCACTCAGATTATATCTATTAATAATTAAATTTCTTTGTTCACTTATAGCTATGCCCAAATTATGGTGTATCTCTTGTATTTCATGAATAGCCTTGGCTAGTTTATCCTCAAGTTGTTTACTGGCGTCTAACTCTTCATTAATCTTTTCACCCGCTTGCTGTATCATTCTTTGAATATCATCCATGGTATCATATTCATCTTGAAGCATAGCATATGTTCCATTTAATAGCTGCTCATATTGATCAATATCAACATTATCAATGTTTTGTCTAATCGAGAGAATGAAATTTTCAACATCTTTCTTTTTTTGCCTTACATATGAAATCAATTCAACACTCTGCCTTACAGCACTTGAAAATTTCTTTCTTTTAACATATTCTTTTAGCTTTAATTGCTCAATTGTTAATTGAATCTCTTCATCAACTTCTCTTGTACGAAAAAGAAAATCATACCCTTGATTCGTTAGCATATAATTCAATCTGCGACTGTCCTTTTCCGTAACAATTTTATCTGTTATCAGTCTGATAAGTATATCTTCTTTAGCACCAGTCGAATAATTCACAACACTATACGACCGTCTTTCCCCATTATTTTGAAGGATATCTTTAACAATATAACCGGTTAATTCTTTAATCTCTACTTTGTTAAGCTTCAAATTATAGTACCGTTTTATAAGCTCTTCTAAAAACCCCTCAATATGTTGTATGTCGCATTCATTATTTTCTTCGAGTGTTTTTTCCATGATGAATAGAAGGACAGATACAATGATATTCGTCATTTCATTGCCTTGGAAAATGCCTTCTAATTTTGTATCCTTACCCTTTCGATTGACAATAGAATCTACAACACCAATCCATTCCATTCTTTTCTCAAATTTATCTAGAAAATCCATCATTCGTGTCACTCTTTTCTATTTTCTTTTTTAAAAAACCATATGTGAGTATTTCTTGCGGAATATATACCCCATTAGTTAATAATTCATTAATTTCCTTTGCTTGTCTCTCATTAAAATACTCAAAAAAACCATTCCCATCAGTATTCTGCTGCTGCTCACTCGATTTAGGCAATGTAACTGCCTTTGCTTCATTCAGCATGTCTATGTATAACTCTTTCATCAAATAAATATTCAAGTCATAATTAGCATAAATTAAGCTTTCAAAGATCCCTATTCCTTCCATATCTAAATCTCCAAAGTAGTAGTAGTTTACAACCTTACTGTTGCTATAATTTATTTGAGTGTACTCTGTTAAAGAGTCTTTCTTTCTCGTTACTTTTTTCCCTTCTCCATATAACAGACAATAAATATGTAAATCACAGAGTTTATTTTTTCCTTTGCTCATTATTTTTCTTAAAGAGTACCATGTATCTTTATTTTCAACAATTAATATGTTGTATTCTGTGATATCTATAGAATCATTGATTATATATTCAAAAAAAGGTTCCGGGGTATTGTACATATTCAAAAAATTTTCAAGATTATTATTAAAAGCAAGTACTGACCTAAAAACAGGATCACTCTTAATCAGTTTTTCAATTCCAAAGATTTGAAATGAACGCTCATTAATCGAAGCAGGTTCCTCTAGAAGAGTAATTTTATCTCTGAAAAATTCATTTAACTTTAAAACAATATCACGGTCATTTGAATACTTATAAGTGCTGTTCAAATACCCTTCGATATTAAAGATCGGATGAAGCTTCTTTATTTCACTAATATAGCCATCACTAGTTTCATCAAGTTTAATAACTTGGTATCTCTTATGTAAAGAAGGGTTAAATCCATTTGGACCTGAAGACTTAATTGGTTTTATTACTTCCTCTTCAACTAGTTTTAACATCACATGATAGTAAGTATTGTAGTCATCTATGTGGATAGAATTTCTAAGGGATTTTTCTTCTACTCTTTTACCCTCGAAATTTTTAATAATATATTGTTTAAATCTTGAATACTCCATAGCCATAAGTCCCTTCCTTAATTTAACGTAACGATTAATTCATTTAATCTACCTAGATGTCCTTAAACCTTTTTTTAGACCTACATTTGTTATATCTTAAGCATTTAAAAACACTTCAATTGCTCCAGTCTTTTCAATATCTTTAAAAACATCTTGTCTTGAACAGCTGATTCCCATAAACCATCGCAAAACCTTTCTTGACGAACATAACCAGTTAAAATTGCGAGAGCAAGTTCTAGATCCGCATTGTCAATGGCAACATTCATTTCAGCTGTATTATCCAGTCCATACTTTTGGATAACATCAAGGTAGTCGTAGCATAAAAGGTTTGATTTATAGACTATTTCAATAAAATTATTTATACTCCGTTTATACACCGGATACGGCATTGTAAAGTGATTATCTACAATTTTTTCTCCACCACTCCAGCGACAAACATTTTCTTTATTAACATTTTCAAAGTAAGGAATAAAGGCGGTGAGCCTTTCTACACTGTTTTTCATCAATGATAGGTGAAGCCTATTAGAAAGCTCCTCGATATAATCTCGCCTAACTATTTGGTTGATCCATTCAATCGGAATGCTTTCGTAACCATAGTATAAGCCAGCCAATCCACCGGCTACCGCAGCAACTGTATCAGTGTCGTTTCCTAAGTTAACCGCCATTAGTACACATTCTTTATACGAATTAGAGTTAAGAAGACACCAAATTGCTGCTTCTAGCGTATCAACAACATAACCACTGCTTTTTATGTCTCTTTCATCTTTTTCTTGAAAACCTTTATCGAGTATTCTACTGAATTTTGAAATTTCTTCTTTAAACTCATGTTTGCTGCGCTTATAGTATTCGGTTGCTTTATAAATCCCCAATTCAACTGCAATTTTCAAGTCCATGTTGCCTATGAGCATCGAGGCAACTGAAATATAAATGCCACATGCTAATTGACTACGTTTATGAGCATGGGTCAAAGATGAAACATCATGGATAATATTGAAAGATTCATCCACTTCCTCGAAATCAGTTCCATATAATGACTGAATATAAAACAATAATGGAAGAATCCTCATAAGCGATCCATTTCCATTATCACGCTCACCCAAACCACCACATTTTAAAGGTTCTGTACCAGCCATAAACCTCCTAATAGCTTGCCTTGTAGCAATACCCACATCAAAAACATCTCCATGAGGAGTATAGGCACCTTCATTAAGCCACGATTGAAACTTAGTCAATATATCTTTGTAATCCAAACCGCTGGCTAAACTATCTACAAGACACAAAGTCATGCTGGTATCGTCAGACCAAGTTCCAATAGGTTGATTATGCGTTCCAAAGCCTTGCATGTTTGAGACCGGTTTGGCTTTTAGCCGTTCACGGCTCAAAAATTCAACTGGAACACCAATTGCATCTGCAACGCACAAACCCATTATTCCGTCAAGGATGTTATTACGCATTGGTTCACTTCCCTTTTTCATCTATAACTCGTGTAATGATCTCTTTACGTGGTTCCTTTTTTTCGTTTAACATTGATTCAATTACTGTAACAGCTTTAAGTATTGTGTCTGTACTTATTTCTGGAATATATTCATTGTTATCAAGATAACCACTTAAGTACTCAGCAGATGGATTTTTTAGGCCCCTTCTTTCACTAATTAACCAACAAACACATTCAGCTTCGAACTCACGTTCATTTTTATTCAAATAGCTTCTGTCTTCCCACCATTTTGTATTAGGACTGCCTTGGTGCCCACAATAAAGATGTCCTAATTCATGAAGAATTGTTGCGAATTTCACCTCCTGCTCATGATTTTTGTTGACGATCATATCATAAAGCACTTTAATCCAAATTTCTTTTGTCGGCTTATGAATCTTGATTTCTTTTCCGCTAGCACTATGGCCGATCCTTCCAGCCAAGTTCGTACCATAATCCGCTTCACTATATAGAATCCCATCACATTTTAGATTCCTGATTAATAATTGATACTCGTAATTGGATATCTTGCCTTCAACACCAAATGGATTGAGTAATTCCTCTGGGAAAGGCATATGACCATTAGTATCCGAAAGATCAAATACAAAAGCCACTGGCCCAAATGGTCTTAGAATAACCATCGGTCTTGCTTCTGGCCTGATATTTCTCCCAAATCTATGCAACCACTCTGACGCAGAAGCCACATAAAGGCTTCCTGGCTTTTGTATGTGAAGCAACATGGCATTATAAGGTGCTATCTTAGGAAACTTCTTAACAAATTCTATCAACTCTTTAAAATCCGAGCTTTTTCTGTAAGTCCCTATCTCTTGGAATAATTTATCCAGTTCAGGAATGCCTTTTTTACTCATCAAATCACATCCTAATCGATAGTTATGAACATCTACATGTACCAAAGAATTGGTGTACATGGAGCTATTATTCATACTGCATCAAAATTTCTCTTAGACTATTCTTATATTGCTCAACCACCGTTTCTGGTGAAAGCACCTTGACTTTGCTTCCAAACTGAGATAACCAGGCAAAAAATGTCGAACTTACTGCTACCTTGATCCAAATAAAGAAGCTTGTATCATCCAGTTTTCCAATAATAATATCTTTTCCGAATCGGTCGATAGCTGCATTTACAAGAGAGTTGTCGAATTTAATTTTAACCATTACTTCTTCTCCACCAAACATGTTAAATACTTTCTTAGAGTACTCTGCAATATCGAACTGAGCTTTCTCCGGTAAGGGTTCTCTGTTTTCTTCAAGTAAATCAATATCTGTCATTCTATCAACTCTATAATGTGTAAAATCATTGTATTTAGTGGAGAAAGTAACTAAATAATAGTTTTCATCATCCCAAGATAATCCATAAGGACTTACAATGTACTTATCTCCGTTTTTTCTATAAACCTTTTCCTTCTTTATGTCATAATCAAAATACTTAAAAGTCACCTGCTTGTTCTCAGCAATAGCAGCATGAAGCCTGTCCACATTATAATAAATGCTTTCATTGATAGTTTTCACGCGATTTGAGACGTATACCTGTCTATGTAATGATTGAGCTTGCTTTGTACTTGCCAAACTTTCAATTTTCTTTATCAGCTCATTGCTTTTTTTATGTGTAACAAATTTTGAGCATTGTATAGCATCTACTAATAATTTCAGCTCCGGTAGCTCAAATAATCGACTGGCAACAAAATATTCTGTAGTTTTTGACTTTCTTGTAACTATATCTAACCCATAATGCCTCAGCGCTTCAAGATCATCATAGATTGATTTACGCTCAGCAGTTATACCATAACGGTTGAGCTCAGCTATCATTTCATTTACCGTCATGGTATTTTCTTCGTCCGTCTTTTCATTAAGCATCTTCAGTAAATATAAAAGTTTCAATTTTTGATTAGAGCTTTTCGCCATAAATACACCTCTGTGCCCAAATTTCTATTTCAAAAAACACACCTCTAATGATACCATAATATCACAAGAGGTGTCCGATAAACCGTTCAGTGCCATTATTCTAGTTATTAATTGGTTTTGACCATTAAATCTGACCTCATTTAATATATGATATATTTCGTGACCGTTCATGTATGTCTCTCAAAATATCTTATGCCGCTCATAAAATGACATTCTAGGTTATCTATAATAATTCATCAACAACTTTCGCAATACTCGCCTTAACGTCCATCAAATCTATAAAACGAATCTTTATCAAAGCCCCATCTAAAGCTTCAAACTCTATATTTTCTATAGATGAAATCTTGTCTGTATTTGGATACAGCAAGATTACGTTACGTGAAAGATATTTTTTTTGATAAGCATACATCTGGTACATATCACATTGTAAGATCCCATAATTGTGTTTTGTTCCGGATAAGACTTTCCACTTCGTATCAAGAACAAAAATATCTTTATTAAGCTTGTTCTTCACTACGATATCCGGTTTTATTAGAAATTTTTTCTTTGGGTGATCAAATAAGTGATAAGACTTATCTTGTATCGAGGTAGAAAAACTGAGTTTGTCCAAATATTTATTAAGCTTAGAAGCCACATAGCTCTCAAATAACGTTTCCATTGGAAATAACAATGCCGTAGCGATTTCGCTGCCTGAGAAAGCTGTAAAGCTTTTTCCGGAAAGGAATACCTTACACCAATGAATCGCAACAGTATAGTCTTTAAGATTCCGATCTATAACAGTTTTTTCAAAATCATTCTTTAAATTCTCTGACGCTTTCACTTCTGAGAAACTGTTCATAAGCGTTTTTATATCGCTCTTATTCTTGGATGAATTGCTTCGGAGATATAAAAATTCCAAAGTAGCCTTAATGAGCTTGTTTTCCGGTCTATTAGTAGTGAACTCATCGTACTCTATATATGTTTTTTCTTTGTGAGCATGATTATATTTAATATGCCTAGAAAACAATACTTTTCCTTTTAAAAAAGTCTCATTGTTTTCTATGGCTTCATAACTGCATTTCAATCCTCGTTTTACAATAGTAAATACCTCTTTTAAAAACATATGAATAAAAATTTCAAAAATCGGAAGCTTTTCTATCTGCATATCAGAGCTCTGTAAAGATTTAAACGGTGAATCTTTCAATGACTTTAACATATCGAGTAATAACTTCTTTGATTGGCTATTGCTTATATCTGTATGGGAAAATATCTTAGGTAATATTTCAATGACTGTACCATCATTCATAACAATAATACCGACATAATTCTTAACACTAATGATTTTCCCAATCCCTTTTTTCGACGAAACCGTCATTAGCTCCAGTGCTTCTGTGCCATCGTCTGACTTATTTGCTAATACAAATTGTTCTAGACTGTCAAAGATGTGTTCCGACAAAGTAATATAGTTCTCCATATTAAGTTTTTTATTTCTTGTAAAAGAATCATACTCTTTTACAGTATATACTTTGCTCATCTACACACCACCCCCTAGATCATTCTGTAAGCTTCAATATTGTCAAATGCCTTTCTGTTTATTTCATAAGTCGGTCTTTCATCAAAATCAATTTCGGCATTTACAAACAACTCATCGTAGTTATCAAGAATTGCTACGATAAATTGCTCTTCGTCATTATCTTTATTGCAGTCACCAAGAATCATACGGATTTTTTCATAATCTTCATAGAAATATTCTTGCAGAAGGGGAATGATATTGTTTGCAAAAATATCCGCCAGTAACTCAATTGTTGGATTACTACGAAGCGACATAAAATAAGCATGTCCTATGGTATGTTCTCTATCATAAAGGACTGAAATTCTCTTATTGATAGTCGTAAGCATCTCACTAATGCTTAAGTCTTCCACCATAATATCTTCTAATAACTTTGGATTGGGTTGCATTTCTTTGAAATAAAATCTTCTACGTAATGCCGTATCGATTGTGGCAATCGAACGATCAGCAGTGTTCATAGTGCCAATAATATATACATTATTAGGTACGCCAAAAAGCTTTTGCGAATATGGTAAACGGACTGTAATTCCTTCCGTCTGACCAATGCGTTTTGTTGGCTCTATAAGTGTAATGAGTTCCCCAAATATCTTAGAAATATTACCACGATTAATTTCATCAATGATAAATACATAGTTTTTATTATTTGCTTCTGAAACTATGCTCTTAGGTTTATTCTTATTCACTATATCCATTACATCTGCCAGGGAAATATTGAGTTTATAAACAGATGACAATGTCATTGTCGTTCCATTATTAATTTCAACAATATCCTCTCGAATATTTTTAACAATCCAATTGACTTTACGTAATCGTTTATATCGCTCATATTCATTGTGCCATTCATAGTCACCTGTAACAACGCCTATTGCATCAATCGTTGTAGAACTGAAACACGATAGTACTATATCTCCTATCTTCATCTTATTAATGAAAGCATTAATTACATTTTTGCCACCATTTTCAGAAAAGTCAGTTTCATCATTAATATCCGCCCCATAGTCATCCCATCCTATACGAATATGACCTTTTTCCATGCACTCATGGCGTGTAGGATTGTCACCCGTCCCTTCGAGAGAGACCTTCCAAATAACAGGTGAGTTATTTATACCCATATCCATTTCATCTTCAAGCACCGGGCGAACGGCCTTTTCGCAGAAACTTTTGAAAATTCCTGATTTGATATCATACTGTATTTCATTCTGATCCTCATTTTCAATATTCATAACCGGCTTTATACCTTCAATAAATTCTTCATAACCATAGGATTGATGAAATGTAGTAAATTCAATATAACCTTCTTTCTTGTATGTATGGTACCGTTCAGCAACTTCGTTATAATCCTCATTCATCACATATTCTAGTTTTTGATTTTCTATGATCGATACCGCATATACGATAGAATTATAAGTCTTTCCTGTACCAGGCGGACCATAGAGTATCACATTCTTTGGAACATCAGTTATATAAATTTTTTCCTTTTTGAGCTCCATATCGGATTGCTTCCTCTCTTTTTTGGGCTCTCCCTGAGCTTTTTTTATATTATTACCGTAATAAACTATATCCACAGCTAGTAGATGATAGTTTTCATCCTGATAACAGCTTTCTGTCAGCCTGTCCCTACTCATATTTTCTAATTGCTCGTCTTCGATGGCAACATTCAGCACCGTATTACAAAGTTCAAAATAATTCTCAAGCTTTCCTACTTCTGTGTTGCTCTTAGTCACTTCAAAATTGATAAGTTCTGAGAAGCCTTTGTAAATGCCATATTTGTATATAAAGTATTTTTCAGGATATCTAAAAGCAAGATAGACACTTACAGCATGTAAGTCCTGATAATGATTTTTCCATGTGCCATCGGAGTATTTTTGAACTAACTCATGAAAACCATTACGATAATCCTCATATCTCTTTTGAAGGGCTATTTCTTCATCAAATAGATTTTTAAATAGTCTTCTTACTGTATCGGGTTCCTCTTTCGCAAACTGAACTATCATCTTATAGGGAAAATAATTCCTTGCTGCTAATAAATTGTCCGCCATTTCAAAAGACTTCGTCAGCATTTCTGTAAAATCATCAGCTTCAATATCCCAATGATCTTGAAAACACTTTATGGCTTCCCATTTATAGATTTCTTCTTGATTGATTCGTTCAAAGTCATTTTTATAGGCTTCTATAACCTCTTGTATTTTAACTTTCATAAAATTTTCTCCAACATACTGATAAATCCCATTGCCAATATTGTTAAAAATTTTAAAGCTATTGAGTACGCTCGATGCCTGCTTGCCTTTGTTTGTCATATTATAACAATAGTCACTGGGTATTACACTTGTAGGATTTGTCCCATATTTTTCACATACTCGGTCTATAATTTCTTGTCTAGTAAATTCTGTTCCTATTTTACAATCCTTAAAACACTCTCTTACTTGTTCTATTACAGTCAATGGCTTACCCCCTATGCGTATTTTTAAACTAATATCTCCTTGATGAAAAGAATATTAATTTTAGTTCCATAATCTATAAAAATAGTGAAGTACTATTATTAGCAATTTGTTTAGCTGAACAATCCGATTTATATTGTGATAACCTGTCTATTGTTTCAATTAATATATTGTATAATAATTCCATGTTATTTATATTATCGATAAATGGTGCATCCGACTCAATTAGAATTCTATCTGTTGCTATTAAGTTAATGATTTTTCTACCGTTCGCACTATCAAGCATCTTAACATTTACCGAAAAATAACAACCCATTTCTTCTGCTCTTTTTAATTGTCTTATATCACCTGAATACCAGTGCAAAATACACGTGTTCGTCTTGCAACAATTGTATTTTTCTAGTATATCTAGTACAATTTTAGCAGAATTAACACTGTGTATAGAAATTATTTTTTCTCCATAACGAGAACAGTTGCGAATTATTGAGTCAAAGACAATCATTTGCTTTTCTTTTGATGCATAATATTGACGACCAAAATCTAATCCTACTTCACCTATATATTCTGCTTGAGCAAGATATCTTTCAACAATTTTTAATTCAGAAAATCTGTCACCTACCAATTGAGGATGCAAGCCAAGTGCAATTTTAATATTATTGTAATCACCCAACATCATAATTTCTTTTTCATACGCCTTAGGTGTTGTCGTCATAGATAATATTTGCATATCCATTTCAGATGATTTCTTTGCATCTGTTTGCATAGACGGAAACAAATCAATGTGACAATGCATATCAAATACCTTCATTTGTTTTCCTCCAATTCACAAATAATAAACGCATCTACTTCAAAAAGACCTCGTCTATAAACATCTGCCAATTCATTAACATATTTATTGTCACCTACAATAGCCCCCGTTTTATAAACCAGTAGATTTGCCAATGTAGGATTATTTTTTAGTCGCTTTATCGCATACTGAAATGAACGCAACTGAATGCCTTCACCCTCTGCGTGACTATTTATAATAGAATCTATATCCTTAGCCGTGTAAACCGTTACATCTCCATTTTTTCCAAATGCTTTACACATCGCAGCTCGCCTTATTATGCACGGAACACAATAACCACAGTGTTGTGGGGGTAGTTTTTTCCATCGTGCCTTTATTGGAGAAGAGCAAGAAATGGATTTATCAATTATTTCGGAAAGATAGTCTTTGTTGAGACACTCAAGAGCCATCTCTCCTTTTGTTTTATTCCAGCATGGATTACTTACAGTTTTATTCATCTCTAATGATTTTAAAACTTCATTCCACAAATTTAAATAAAAGGGATGGGTTGTTCGAGTACTATATGATCCAACTCTTAATTCATCAAGTGGTATATTTAGTGCAATTAATCCATTTTCCGGTACTTGCAATACATTTATTTCTGGTAAATTTGATATTGCAAAGATTCCAAGAGCTATAAATAAGAACGATCGACTACGAGTTGAGTTTTCATTTCCGCCATTAGGCAAAAAATCCTTTTCAAAAACCATCCATAAATCTAAGTACAGCGGCTCTGCATGTGGATATTTTCCCTCAAACTCTTCTAAAATATTTTTTTGAGAATTCTTCGTGAATCCATCCCCAGCATGACTAATTAACATCACATTTTTGTTCTGTTCAAGATAATTAATTGTGCTTATCAAACTATCCATTCCTCCTGAGAATAGACTTGCGACATCATATGTCTTCCGCTCTTGAATTTCTTCTGGTTGTTTTATAGATGTAGATTTTTTAGTTGTAAAGCAGATTGTCCACTTATCACCAGTTAAAAAGTTCAACATCCTTTCAAATACGTTTTGAGCTTTTATAAACTTACTATTATCATATACAGGTAGTTCTAATGATATTTCTCTTGTCCAACTATCTTGAGAATGAATTTCTCTAGAAATACGAGTATCCGCAAGATATACCAAGGTTGCTAAAGCCAAAATATCAAAACCATATTCAGTAGGAACAATTCCTTTTTCAAATAACTTTCCACATACCTTTTCTATACCGTACTCAAATTGACCATCCTTAGTCAACATAGGAATAACTACCACTTCCAAATCATTCGTACTGTGACATTTAACTTTTGCTTCCTCATAACTTGCAATCAATTTATATCTTTTCATGTGTTATTCCCCCAATTCAGAAAGTATGGAATACGCCTTTTCATAAACTTGGTCAACAATTTCTTTGGTTTGGCTCGTATCAATACTTTTAATATCTATATTCAAATCAGAAATGGCATCTGATACCGTTCCAAAGATATAGTCTTTAATTTGATTTTGAATATTTTCCACTGCTGAAATGTCATCTGGCAAAGAAATACTTTTATTCCCTATATCATTTATCAACCGTTCTTGAATTACATTCGTCATATATGTTTTGGTAAAAGTTAAGAATTCTTCATCAGTTAATGATTCAATTGTTTTATTTTCTAAATCAGACAAAATCATCAATGTTTC